>JAYVST010000046.1:0-13328 GCA_043775255.1 Burkholderiales bacterium | reverse complement strand
GGTCCGGCACAGCCGAGCAAGACCGGCCCGATGGTGACGCCGCCACCGGCCGCAGTCTTGAGGAGGTTGTAGCTGATGTTGGCCGCCTCCATGTTCGAGAACACCAGCAGGTTGGCCTCACCGGTCAAGGTGGAATCCGGCATCACCGCTCGGCGCACTTCGGGGTCGAGCGCGGCATCGCCCTGCATTTCGCCATCGACTTCCAGGGTTGGCGCACGCTCGCGCAACAAGGCCAGCGCCTGCCGCATCTTGACCGCACTGGCGCAGTCAAGCGTGCCAAAGCTGGAATGCGACAGGAGCGCAGCTTTCGGCGTGAGTCCGAAACGGCGCATTTCCTCCGCAGCCATCAGCGTGATGCTGGCCAACTCCTCCGCGCTCGGATCGGCATTGACATGGGTGTCGACCAGAAACACCGTGCGGCCCGGCAGCATCAAACCGTTCATCGCGGCGTACTGCTTGACCTGCGGGCGCATGCCGAGCACTTGATTCACATAATGCAGGTGCTGCGAATGATGGCCGAAGGTGCCGCAAATCATGCCGTCGGCATCGCCTTTGCGAATCAACATGGCGCCGATCAGGGTAAGCCTGCGGCGCATCTCGATCTTGGCGTATTGCAGGGTCACGCCTTGGCGTTTGGTCAGCTCGACATAGGTCTGGACGTAGTCGCGGTAGCGCTCATCGAATTCGGGGTTGACCAGATCGAAATCCGCGCCCAGGCGCATGCGCAGGCCGAACTGCTCGAGGCGCTTTTCGATCACCGCCGGCCGGCCGAGCAGCATGGGCCGGGCGATCCGCTCGTCAACGATCACCTGCGCGGCCCGCATGACGCGCTCTTCCTCGCCCTCGGCCAACACGACACGACTCTTCTTGCCGCCTTCGAACGCCGCTCGTGCAGCCTGGAACACCGGCTTCATCAGTAGGCCCGACTGGTAGACGAACTGCTCCAGCTGTGCCCGATAGGCGACCAGATCGGCGATCGGATTGGTGGCCACCCCCGAATCCATCGCTGCCTTCGCCACCGCCGGCGAGATCTTTGCGATCAGGCGCGGATCGAAGGGTTTCGGGATCAGGTACTCAGGGCCGAACGAGAGGTCGCCGGTACCGTAGGCCAGCGCCACGATCTCGCTTTGCTCCGCCTGCGCCAGTTCGGCGATCGCGTTCACAGCGGCGATTTCCATTTCTGCGGTGATGGTGGTGGCGCCGACGTCGAGCGCACCGCGAAAGATGAATGGAAAGCACAACACGTTGTTGACCTGGTTCGGAAAATCGCTGCGGCCGGTGCACATCACGGCGTCGTCACGCACCGCATGCACCTCGGCCGGCATGATTTCCGGGGTCGGATTGGCGAGCGCCAAGATCAACGGGCGCGCGGCCATCTGCCTGACCATGTCGCCCTTGAGCACGCCGCCGGCGGACAAGCCCAGGAACACGTCCGCTCCCGCCATCACGTCCGCCAACTTGCGCCCCGCGATGTCCTTGGCATAGCGCGCCTTGTTGTCGTCCATTTCCTCCTTGCGCCCGGCGTAGACCACGCCGGCAATGTCGGTGACGATGATGTTTTCCATCCGCAGGCCCAGCTTCACAAGCAGATCGAGGCAGGAAAGCGCCGCAGCGCCCGCGCCGGAGGCCACCAACTTGATCACGGAGATGTCCTTGCCCACCACCTTCAGGCCGTTGGTGATGGCGGCGCCGACGATGATGGCGGTGCCGTGCTGGTCATCGTGGAACACCGGGATCTTCATGCGTTCGCGCAGCTTCTTCTCCACGTAGAAGCATTCCGGCGCCTTGATGTCCTCGAGGTTGATGCCGCCGAAGGTCGGTTCGAGTGCGGCGATGATATCGACTAGCTTGTCCGGGTCGCGCTCGCTGATCTCGATATCGAATACGTCGATGCCGGCGAATTTCTTGAACAGCACCGCCTTGCCTTCCATCACCGGCTTGGCCGCGAGCGGCCCGATGTTGCCCAGCCCGAGCACCGCAGTGCCGTTGGTGATGACGCCAACCAGGTTGGCGCGCGCGGTGAGGTGGCGCGCCTGGCCGGGATCGTTCTGAATTTCGGTGCAGGCGAAAGCAACGCCCGGCGTGTAGGCCAGCGCGAGGTCGCGCTGATTCACCAGTTGTTTGATCGGGGTGACGGAAATCTTGCCCGGTCTGGGATAGCGGTGGTAGTCGAGCGCCGCCTGCTTGAGATCTTCGTCGATTTTCTGTTCCATGGGGGTCTCGCTGCGAGCGTATGCGGGACTCTGCCTGCGTCGCGTTGCGTCGTATCGCGCACGCCGTCGGCAGAGTCTCAAATCGAATTGCGAAGTCTACTCCGCCCGGCATGTGCAGAGGTGATGCCGCATGCGTCAATTCCGATCGGTGAGGCTAAAATCAGCAATTGTCCGCGACAGTCTTCCGACAGTCTTCCATGAGCGCACCACCCGCAGCATCGCCCAACGTCGTGCCCGCGGCGCGCATGCACGACATCGAATCGTTCTACGCCATGGAAATCATGCGCGAGGCCACCGCCCTCGAAGCGGCGGGGCGCGCGATCATCTACCTCTGCGTGGGCGAGCCCGATTTCACCGCGCCCGCAGCCGTGATGGCTGCCGCGCACGACGCGATGGTCCGCGGCGACACCCATTACACGGTGGCGCTGGGCAGCGCGCCGCTGCGCGAAGCGATTGCCGGCTTCTACCGCATCCGCCACGGCTTCACACTGGCGCCGGAACGTGTGGCCGTCACCGCGGGTGCGTCCGGCGCAATGCTGATCCTGTTCGGCACCCTGGTGAACGTGGGCGACGAATGGCTCATGCCGGACCCCACCTACCCCTGCAACCGTCGCTTCATCTCGCTGTATGGCGGCACCACCCGCCTGATCCCGTGCGGGCCGGAACACCACTACCAGCTCACCCCCGAGTTGGTGGACCGTCACTGGGGGCCGAACACCCGCGGCGTCATGCTGGCTTCACCCTCCAACCCTACCGGCACCACCGTTCCGCACGGCGCGCTGCGCGGCATCCATGAGGTGGTCAGGCGCCGTGGCGGGACGCTTCTTGTCGACGAGATCTACCATGGCCTGACCTACACGCGCGACGGCGCCGGCAACTTCAGCGAGGAGCGCACCGCGCTTGAACTGGGCGACGACGTCTTCGTCATCAACAGCTTTTCCAAATACTTCAGCATGACGGGCTGGCGCCTGGGCTGGCTGGTGGCGCCCGCAGCACACATGAAGCAGGTGGAGAAGCTTGCGCAAAACCTGTTCATCTGCCCGCCCACCATTGCCCAGCATGCGGCGCTTGCGTGCTTCACGCCCGCCTGCCTTGCCACCTACGAAGACCGGCGCGCCGAGTTCGCCGCCCGCCGCGACTACCTGATCCCGGCCCTGCGCCAACTCGGCTTCCTGATTCCGGACACGCCCGCAGGCGCGTTCTACGTCTATGCGGACGTTTCCAAGCTGTCCGACGACAGTTTCCGCTTTTGCACCGAAGTGCTGCATGGCGCCGGCATCGCGATCACACCGGGGCGGGATTTCGGCGACACCAACGCCCATCGGTATGTGCGCCTCACCTATACGATAGGCATTGCGCAGCTGACCGAAGTTGTCGCGCGGCTGGCCGCTTTCCTCAAGCGCTGACTCACACAGGATCGAGACATGGCCCGCATCGCCATCGGCGGCTTCCAGCACGAAACCAACACCTTTGCGCCAAGCCCGGCAGACTACGCCGCCTTCGAATCCGGCGGCGGCTGGCCGGGGCTATGCGCAGGGCCGGACATCGCGGACGCCGTTGCCGGCGCCAACATTCCCGCCGCCGGCGCCATCGAGGCACTGCAGGCGGCAGGCCACAGCACCATCGGCCTGGTTTGGGCGGCCGCCTCGCCCTCGGATCGCGTGACCGCGGACGCCTACGAGCGGATTGCCGGCGCCATGGTGGAACGCCTCAGGGCCGCCCTGCCGGTCGACGCCGTCTACCTCGATCTGCACGGCGCGATGGTGTCCGAGAAGCATGACGACGGCGAAGGCGAACTGCTGCGCCGCATTCGTGCGGTGGTGGGCGAGCGCGTGCCTGTGGTGATGAGCCTGGACCTGCACGCAAACGTCACGCGCCGGATGGTGGCCCTGGCGGACGCCTGCGCCATCTACCGCACCTATCCGCATGTCGATATGGCAGAGACCGGCGCGCGCGCCGCCGGCTTGCTCATCGACATGCTGGCCTCCGGGCGGCGCCCGACCAAGGCGTTTCATGCATTTGACTACCTGACCGGCATTCCGTCCCAGTGCAGCTTCATCGAGCCCTGCAAGAGCCTGTACGAATTGATCGACACACTCGATCGCAAGCACGGTGTAACGCTCTCTTTCGCACCCGGCTTTCCGATGGCCGACTTTGCCGAATGCGGCATGTCCATCCTCGGCTACGGCGCCGATCCGGCCGCGCTTGCGGCAGCAATGGCCGAATTGAAGGACGCGATCGTTGCGGCCGAGAAGGATTTTGCCCTCGAGCTGTTTTCGCCCGAAGACGCGCTGCGCCGTGCGCTGCAAACCGGCGCCGTCGGCCTGCCGACCGTGCTGGCCGACACCCAGGACAATCCGGGCGCCGGCGGCAACGGCGACACCACGGGTTTGCTCGCGGCAATGCTGGCGATGCGAGCGCCGGATACGGTGCTGGGGATGCTGATCGACCCGACGGCGGCGCAGTTTGCGCACCAGGTCGGGCGCGGCAACAGCGCGGAGTTTTCGCTGGGCGCGATCTCCGGGGTCGCCGGTATCGCGCCGGTGTGTGCACGTTTCCATGTTGAAGCGCTGGGCGACGGCAATTTCACCGGTACCGGCCCGTTTTACCGCAACTTCAAAATGCACATGGGGCCGATGGCTGCCCTGCGCAGCAGCGCCGCACCTGGCGTGCGGGTGGTGCTGGCCACCACCAAGTGCCAGACGGCCGACCAGGAAATGTTCCGCCATGTCGGCATCGAGCCTGCGATGCAGCGCATCGTGGCGGTGAAGAGCTCGGTGCACTTTCGCGCCGACTTCCAGCCCATCGCGCGCGAAGTGCTGGTGGTGAAGGCGCCCGGACCGGCATTGGCCGATCCGGCGGAATTCACGTGGAAGAAGCTGCGTCGCGGCGTGCGCCTGCGTCCGCTCGGTCCGGTGCGCTGATGGTCATGCGGCAATAGAAGCCTCATATGCCGGTCATTCGAAACACACTTGATTCCACGAAATTCAATCCAGCCGCCGAGCTTCCGTATGAGTTGCGGCTCAAGGATTTCGAGCTGGCGATGCAGGACATATATGACTTCTTCTTCGACGTGAATTCAAGCCTGGTCGCGCGTGGCCTTGAGCGACTGGACGACATGTTGCGCCCGGCCATCATGTCGGGCGTCGTTTCCGACATGCTGACAGCGAGCCTGTCGAAGCACGCTCGCGCATTGACTGTGAACACCTATTTCAACGGTCATCCCGACCTTGTCGTAAAGGGCCGATACCCCGACAACAGCGCCAAGGCCGGAACAGAGGGTGTGGAAATCAAGACGACGCGCAAGGCCGGCGGCGCGGTCGATACGCATGGGGCGCGCGATCAGTGGATGTGCGTATTTGTTTACAGCGTCGACACGGAAGCCGAACCTGCTGTCGACCGCCTGCCGATGAGCTTTACCGAGCTCTACCTGGGCAACGTGACCATCGATGATTTTCGCAAGAATGCGCGCGGTGAACTCGGTACGCGCACGGCGACTCTGCATCGCGGAGGCATCGAAAAGCTGCGCAGGAATTGGATCTACAAGGCCTGAATTTGCAGGCGGGCGAGCTTGGGGATGGCGGCCTTGGCCATTTCAAAATAGTGCGCGTCCTTTTCGACGCCGATACTCCGATATCCGACTGCCTCGGCCGCGGCGAGCGTGGATCCAGACCCTGCGAACGGATCCAGAACAATGCCTTGCCCCAGCGGCAGGGAGCCGCGCACGAGGGTACGCAAGAACGTCTGTGGCTTCAGGCTCGGATGCGGCGCGAGCGCGCGTTCGGCGGCGCGCGTCGGCGCAGACCCGATCACATCGCCGAATGGCCGTTCAGCTGAAGGCCGCCGAAAGCCGCCCGTACCCCATTTGCGTAGATTGTCTTGCACGCGTCCTTCGATCGGGCGGCGAAACACCAACCAGGGCTCCCACATGGAACGCGGCATCACGCTCACATCCGAAAATTCCTCGTGGGCCGCTTTTGGTCGATCACCCCCGCGCATAGTCATGGTCAGGCGCACGATTTCACCGCGACGTTCCAAACCTGCACGTACCAACGCGGCGGCAACCGCGTAGGACAACAGAGGATTGCTGGCCACGACCACATTCGCACCAGGGACCAATTTCGGCAGCAGGAGGGTTCCCCAACGAAAGAAAAATTCGGACAATGCATTTACGTCAGCCGCCTTCAGCACCGTGAATCGCGGCAAAGGCGAACGCGCCGAACCATCGAACGACGGGGGAATACGCCAAACCCCGCCGCGCCCCTTGCGCAACTTCTCTTGCTGTTCGGCGGTGTATTCGAACAGGCCGTAAGGCGGATCCGTCACCACCGCATGTACACTGCTATTCTCGCGCTCGCGCAGCCACTCCAGACAGTCCATCTGTATGAGCGTCGCCTGGCCGAGTTCGAAGCGCGCGGCTTCGACCGCGATCGACGGATCCTCCAGTGGCAACTGCGGATGAAGGTATTGCTTGAGAACGTATTCCGCCCGTTCGGTCCGCGCGAAAAGTTCCGGTGTATTGAGCCGCAAGTAGGATCGAATCGAAGACGATGCGATCGGGCCGATGCGATCGTTTACCTGGCGTTCGATTTCAGCCACCGACACGGATGAATGTCTGCTCTGGAGCACCGAAAGAATGGCATCGCGCACTTCCCCAGGACGCCGTCGTTTGTTGTTTACCATGTTGGATGTATCCGTTCGGCAGAACACTCTGATCCGGCATTTTAGACGTCCAGACGTCTTCTAGGCAATAATTGTTAGACATGACATCAAGATTCGTCATCGCGCTCATCAAGCACGAAACCAACACCTTCTCGCCGATCGAAACCCCGCTCGAACGCTTCGGCCATGGCAGCGGCCCGGCGTTCGGCCGGGATGCGCGCAACGCTTTTGAAGGCTCGGCCACGCCGATGGCCGCCTACATCGACATCGCGCTGCGCGAAGGCGCCGAGATCGTCACGCCGGTGGCAGCCGAATCCTGGCCGTCAGCCGCCTGCACCCGCGCCACCTTCGAGACCTTGATACGCCCGCTGGAAGCGGCCGTGCGGCAAGGCTGCGACGCCGTCTTCCTGGACCTTCACGGCGCGATGGTGGTGCAGGACAACGACGACGCCGAAGGCGAAATCCTGCACCGCCTGCGCGCAATCGCGCCCGCAGTGCCCGTCGCGGTGACCTTCGACTATCACACCAACCTGTCGCCGGCGACCGTGGCGCTGGCCAACGTGATCACAGGCTACAAGACCTACCCGCACGTTGACATGTACGAGGCGGGTCGGCTGGCGGGAGAAATCCTGGTCGCCGCGATGAAAGGCCGGGTCCGGCCGGTGTTGAAATGGGGCAGCGTGGCGGTGGTGCCGTCGATCATGCGCCATGCGCCGGAAGACGGGCCTTCGGGCGAGATACTGTCCATTGCGCGCGATGCCGAGCGGCGCGGCGACGTGCTGGCCGCCACCCTGCTGCCGGCGTTTGCACATGCCGACACCCGCTTCACTGCGCTCTCGGTAGTCGTCGTGGGCGACGCCATGTTGCCCGATGGCGCGGCACGCGCGCAAGCCGTATGCGACGCCATGCTGGCAGTGGCGCGCGCCCGGCAACGCGAATACGCCTATGTGCCGACCACGCTCGCCTTGGATGTCGCGCGCGCCCATGCGCTCGGGCGCGACGGCCCGGCAGGCCCGGTGCTCCTGATCGACCATTGCGACAACTGTGGTTCCGGCGGCACTCAGGACGTGATGGTGGTGGTCGAGGAGGTGTTGAAACAGGGCTTGGACGACATCGCGATCGCGCCGATCCGCGACCCCGAAGCAGTGCAAAAGATGATTGCCGCCGGCATCGGCAGCAACGTCACCCTGTCCCTGGGCGGCAAGACCGACATGCCCAGCATCGGACTCACGGGTCGCCCCATCGCGATTTCGGGCCGGGTGCGCACCATCACGGATGGCGAGATCGTGTTTCGCGGACCGATGTACACCGGGCTCAAGTCGCATCTCGGGCCTAGCGCAGTGCTGGAAGTCGGCGGCACACGCGGCACCGCGCAAATCGTGGTCACCAGCCTGCACCACGAGCCGTTCGATCTGGTCATCTTCCGGCATTGTGGCATCGAGCCGACCCGGAAGCGCTTTCTCCTGCTCAAGAGCCGCATCCACTATCGCGCGGGCTTCAAGCCGATCGCCAGCCATATCGTCGAGTGCCATGGCGAGGGCGTCACCAATGCCGATCTCTCGGTGTATCGCTACCGCAAGCTGCCGCGCTTAAGCCAACCCACAGACGCGTGAGCCGCAGCCGCGCAGACGTAGAATCCTCCCATGCCCGTTCCAGAAAACCTGTTGATCGACGTCGGCAACACGTTCGTCAAGTGGAGCCGCCATCGCCATGACGGCCCGGTCGCCGTTTCGGAGGCGACGCAAACCGGCGGCGGACGCATGCTGATCGACGAAATTTCGGGCCTGGGGGACTCCCTGCGCGGCCAGGACGCACCGCGCCTGGTGGTGGTGTCCAATGTGGCAGGCACCAAGGTGAGGAACCCGCTGTTGCGCGCGCTCGAGGCATGGCCGGAATACGCCAATGCGCAAGGCCGGATCCACTGGATCGCCTCGCGCGAGGCGCAGTGCGGCGTGATCAACGGCTACCGCAACCCGGCGCAACTGGGCACCGACCGCTGGGCGGCGCTGATCGGCGCACGCGCGCTGGAGCCGGCCGACCCGGTCCTGGTGGTGGTGTGCGGCACTGCCACCACCATCGATCTGCTTTCGCCGGAAGGGCACTTCATGGGCGGCAACATTCTGCCCGGCATGGGCTTGATGTTGCGTTCCTTGCACACCAATACCGCCGCCCTGCCGGACGCCGATGGCGACTACCTGAACCACCCCACCCAGACGGTGGACGCGATCACCTCCGGCTGCCAGCACGCGCAGGCGGGCACCATCGAGCGCCTGTTTCGCCGCCATCGCGCCGAGTACGGCGATCTGCGCTGCATCATCTCCGGCGGCGCCGGCAAGACCGTGGCGCCCAGGCTCTCCATCCCCTACCGCTACCACGACAATCTGGTGCTGGAAGGGCTGCACCGCATCAGCGTCACCCTCTGAAGCGCAACCGTCCGCCCATGCGCACCTTTTTCTTCCTGCTTTTGCTGGCAAACCTGGCCTTCTACGGCTATCACGCGGGCTATATCGGCCCCGAACCGCAACCAGTGGGGGAGCCCGGCCGCCTGGCACAGCAGATCAATCCGGGGAAAATCCGTATCGTCAACGCGGACGACGCGAACAAGGCGGCGCCGCCCAAGCCGAGCGCATGCCTGGAATGGAGCGGATTTCCGCCGCAGGAAAACGAGCGCATGCAGGTGCTGCTTGCCGCGATGAGCCCGGCGCCCAGGTTCAGCACGCGCCGGGTGGACGAATCGGCAGGTTGGTGGGTTTTCCTGCCGCCACAGGCCAACAAGGCCGCAGCCGACAAGAAGGGCGCCGAACTCAGGCAACTGAAGGTGCCCGAGTTTTTCGTCATCAGCGAGGACGGTCCGAACAAATACGCCATCTCCCTGGGCGTGTTCAAGACCGAAGAAGCGGCGAAGAACTACCTTGAGACCCTGTCCCGGCAGGGCGTGAAGACCGCGCGCGCCACCGAACGCGAAACCCGCGTCGCCAAGACCAGCTTCACTTTTCGCGAAGTCGACGACGCGCTCAAGGCCAGCCTGGTCGACCTGAAAAAGGAATTCGCCGGTCAGGATTTGAAGGATTGCGCGCCGGACACCAAAGGCGACGACAAGCGCAATTGAACGCCCGAGCAACCCGCCCGGGCGGTGGCGTGCAGGCACCGGTCGGTGGGGCTCGGATCAGCTCAGGGTTTGTCCGCGCCGGCCGACTTCGACTTCACGAAGCCGTAGATCACCAGCAGGATGATCGCGCCGATGACCGAGGCGATAAAGCCTGCAGCGGCGCCTTCCTTGTACCAGCCCAGAGCCTGACCCAGATATTTGGCCACGAAGGAACCGGCGACCCCGAGAACTGCGGTCATGATGAAACCGAGCTTGTCGTCGCCCGGCTTGACTGCGCGCGCGATCAGGCCTGCGACGAAGCCGATGATGATGGTCCAAATGATGCTTAGCATGTTGTTTCCCCTTGACGTTTTTTTCGTAACTGCCGCTTGCAAGTGTACCGTCCCTGGTCCGCTACCGCCAAGCCATCGAACGCAACCGCATGCCTTGAGGCCGCTCCAGGCGTAAAGCAGGTCCGCAAACCCGGTACCGGCCTTGGGATACCTCAGCCTGGCACGTCGATCAGGGCAATGGCTAACGCTCCACTTGACTCCCCGGCGTCTGGAGCGGCGTGCCCGAGTCTCGAAACTGCGGCAAGACGACACTGCTGTCGCGACGCGCAGGCACAATTTGATCCTCCGGGGTCGGCAGCGGCAGGTAGCGCACCACCGGCGCCTTCCATACGCCGGCTGCCGCTCCCGCCTGCGCGGGAGGCGGCTCCTGCCCGAGTTCCTCGAAGCGGCGCTTGCGTTCCAGTATCGAACGCAATTCCGCCCGACCGACGCAGCCGGCGCGACCCGGATAACAGCCCCACGGCGCCAGGATCGGATTGCCCGCAGTCAAACCGCCTTGCACGGTCCGGATAGAGGCGCCGATGTTCGCATAGCCCTGTCCCAGCCAGGCTGTCGAACCCGCCTGTGCAAACGCGCAAGCCGGGCCCATGAAGACCACGAACAGAAACCCGATCGCAGCCGCATTCGCGGGCCCGCGAATCTGTCGCCCATCCCTGGCAACGGCTCTGCGGGCGGCGTTCAACCGGCCCGCACCTTCGCCAGCGTCGCTGTGGTCGAACGTTCGAACTGGAACGGAATCGAATGCACGGACCCACCCCAGCCGCGCACCTCGGTCGCGCCGACGATCGCATCGACCTTCCAGTCGCCACCCTTGACGAGCACGTCCGGTCGCGCCGCGATGATCGCGCACAAGGGCGTGTCCTCGGTGAACACCGTCGTCAAGCTCACGCATTCAAGTGCGGCCAATACGGCCAAGCGATCGGCTTCCGCGTTGATGGGACGATCGTCACCCTTGCCCAGCCGCCTGACCGACGCGTCGCTGTTGGCGGCAACGATCAGGCTGGCGCCCAATGCACGTGCCTGGGCAAGATAAGTGACATGGCCGCGATGCAGGAGGTCGAACACGCCGTTGGTGAATACCAGCGGGCGCGGCAGCATGGCCGCGCAACGCGCCAGGTCGGCCGGCGCGCAGACCTTGGCTTCAAAGGAGGGCGCCGGGTAACCGCTCATATCGTCTTCCAGTGCGGCGGAATGGTCCTGGCTACAAACGGCATGGCTTCGATGCGTGCCGTCCATTCGCGGATGCGCGGCGCTCGCGTGGCCATCAGGCCCAATGCCGGATCCTTTTTGTCGAGACGAGCGAGGAAGGCGACATGCGGATAGAGCGCGAAATCGGCTGCGGTCACCCGGTCGCCGGCCAGGTAGTCACCCGTCATCAGGCCGGCAATGACATCGAGTTCGGTCATCAAGGCCGTGCTTGCCGCGTCGATTGCGGCGACATCCCGATTGGCGCCGGGTTTGCGGAACACTGCGCGTCCCAGGTCCTGGGTGAGGCGGCCATAGTCGTCGTCGATTTCCGAGACCCAGCGCCGCACGAGCGAGCGAGCGCGCGTGTCGCCCGGAAAAAGCTGCGGCGTGGCCGGGTATTGCTCTTCCAGATACTCGACGATCGCATTGGCTTCGTAAAGGGTGAAATTCCCGTCTACGATGGTCGGGACACGGCCGCGCGGATTGAGGGCCCGGAACGCCGGACGCTTCAGGTCGCCCGCATCGAAAGACATCAACCTGAAGTCGTAGGGCAGGCCCTTGAATTCAAGCGCCAGCCAGACGCGCCAGGCCGGCGCAGAACCGGAACCGTAGTAGAAGGTGATGGACATGAGGTGAACAGTGAGCGGTGCAGACGACGCGGTTGAACTCCCGGTGATCCGGATTGCGGCCCCATTCTACCGGCGGGCCACAACAGACCTTGCACAGCGCGTGCTGCGGGATGCAAAGCGGCCCGTGCTCAGGCGCCTTAGCCGGGCAAAGGCGGCGGCGCCAGCGTTTCGTTGATCTTGGTGCCGACGCGGCGGGCCACTTCCTTGCGGTACTTGTTCAAATCCTGCACCGATGCGAACGTGCGGTCGAACAAGATCGAAACATTGTGCAGTATGCGCTCGACAACCTTGTTTTCCCATTCGCGGTCGAAATCGATCTGGCGCGCCAGCCAATGCTCCAGCCACGCCGGATCCGGCAGCTTCGACTGCACCGTGTCGTTCGGGAACATCGATTCGTTGACATGCAGGTTGGTCGGGTGCAGGGCCTGCGCGGTGCGATTGGCCGAAGCCATCAGCACGCCGATTTTCGAGAAGGCCGCGCGCGCCTGGTCGCCGAAGGTGCCGATGGCGCGCTTCATGTATTGCAGATAGGCGCCGCCATGGCGCGCTTCGTCGCGCGAGATCAGGGTGTAGATGTGCTTGATCACGGGCTCCGAATGCCATTCGGACGCGCGCCGATACCAGTGATTGAGGCGGATTTCGCCGCAAAAATGCAGCATCAGGGTTTCCAGCGCCGGCGCCGGATCGAACGTGAAGCGCACCGCGTGCAGTTCGGCCTCCGTGGGCACCATGGCCGGCCGAAACCGCCGCAGGTACTCCAGCAGCACCAGCGAATGCTTTTGCTCCTCGAAGAACCATACGCTCATGAAAGCGGAAAAATCCGAGTCATGGGCGTTGTCGCGCAGGAACATCTCGGTGGCGGGCAGCGCGGACCATTCCGTGATCGCGTTCATCTTGATGGTGCGCGCCTGCTCGTCGGACAGCTTCGTTGCGTCGAAGCTGTCCCAGGGAACATCGGTTTCCATGTTCCAGCGCACGGCCTCAAGGCTCTTGAAAAGTTCCGGGTAAAGCATTCGGTTCTCCTGCGCGCAGGTCAAAATGGTGGCTTGGCAAGCGCGTTTTGACGAAATCGATTCTAGCAGCCTGTCGGACTTGGGAATCGTCGGCTGCAAATCGACCGCAGCGGTCCATTTTTCACCGCCTTCTTGCCTCATAGCCGGGCTATGGGGCGGCGAATGCGGCAAAAACTGTCCTC
>JAYVST010000045.1:0-12814 GCA_043775255.1 Burkholderiales bacterium | reverse complement strand
GCGAGGATTTCCGCCTCCGTAATGGTATGGCGGCCGATCTCGACCGTTTCGCCAACCGGGAAATCCTCGAAATAGAACTCAATGGGCATTGACAGCTCGTCGCGTGCGCGGACCAAGCGCCTAATTCATGCGCGACTTGTCGGCTACCGGAAACGGCAGATGCGCCACGGCGATCCCCTCCTCGACCAGCGCTTTGGCTTCATCCTGCGAAGCCATGCCGCGAATCGCGCGCGGCTTCACCTCCTTGTAATGGATGCGCCGCGCTTCTTCGGGAAACCGCTGGCCCACGTCTTCGGTCGATTCGATCACCTGGCGGATCAGTTCGCGCAATTGCGCCTGTTGGTCCGGCCCGACCATGGCAACGCCCTGCTTGGCGCCCGCGGCCGTGTCGTCGGCGCCGCCACCCGAAAGGTTCAAGCGCGGAGCCGACAACTGTTTGCGCACATCGGCCGATCCGCACGACGGGCAACTCAAAAGTGCCCGGCGGCTTTGATCGTCGAAGTCCCCCGCCGAGGCAAACCAGCCCTCGAATCGATGCTCTTCGGCACAGGCCAGGTTGAATACGATCAAGTTTTCCCCTTCAAAACGATCCAATTGGTGCCTGGGGCGGGAATCGAACCCGCATGCCCGGATGAGCGAGCGGGGGATTTTAAGTCCCCTGTGTCTACCGATTTCACCACCCAGGCGCGAGCGACAAATTGTAACGCGCCGCACATAGTCGATGCGGTAAGATTAAGGGTCCGTTCAACGCGTGGCTTTCTTTTTGAATGCTTAGCGACCCTTTTGGCGATCCGTGAAAACCATTCTGCGCAATTCGAATGACTGAAAAGCGACCCGCTGCATTGCCCGGCGCCGGCGGGGCAGCATGCGCGCTGGTCGCGTTGCTGGCAGGCTTGCTCTGTTCCCAGAGCCAGGCGCAGGACCATGCAAGCGCCCAACCGGCAAGCGCCGCCACTGACACGACTACTCCTTACCGCCTTGTGGTAACGACCAGCGAAAACCGGGCCCGCCCGCTGGAACCCTATCAGGTCGAGGTCGGTTACCGACTACCTGCCGCCCGAGTCGAACCGTTGCCGCCGCCGGCGCCTGCGGCAGCCATAGTCAGGCCGTTTGAAGACGAAGTATCGATCGCCGCCCGCGAGGCCGGCGTCGAAGCCGAATTGTTGCACGCCGTAATCGAGGTGGAATCCGCGTACCGGCCAGGCGCGGTTTCACCCAAGGGCGCCATAGGGCTGATGCAGGTGATGCCCGGCACGGCCCAGCGCTACGGCGTCACCAATCTCGCCAGCGTGCCGGACAATCTGCGGGCCGGCTCGCGCCACCTGCGCACCTTGATTGAAATGTTCGGGCATAGGCTCGATCTCGTGCTTGCGGCCTACAACGCCGGCGAAGGCGCGGTGCGCAAGTACAACAACGCGATTCCGCCGTATCGCGAGACGCGCGAGTATGTGCCCGCAGTACTCAAGCGCTACAAGCCGGTAGCGCAGCCCGAGCCGGTGCTGACTATCTCAAAAGAACGTGAGTACATGCCCGGAACCCGGCTGGATCCGGCTGCGCTGCAACGCCTCAAGTAGCGGCAACGCCAGGTAGCGACCGACTTCCAAGAGCGGAACCGTCCTCTGCCGTTCCGAGGCGCTGCGGTCTTCAGCCTGAATGGTTTCCCAGGATCGCTTCGCGCCGGCCGGTGCATGCCCGCTGTTGCATGCCCGCTGTTGTTGCATGCGGACTGACGTATGCCCGCTGTCGAATACCGACTGACGTGTGCCAACCGGTGCATACCGGCTTTGACGCAGGACACATGCACCGCTCAACCGCGCGCGTCCCCCCAGCGCAGCTCGGTACGCTCGTCTCCCAGATAAAACGTTTCGCCGGTGCGATCGACGCAATAGTCCGGCGAGACGATCATCTCGTCGAATTGCATGTCGGGCGCAATACGGGTGTATTCGAACAACACGCACCGACGTACCTTGGCGCCGGCGCGCACGTGGCTGCCGTGGCCGATCCAGGCGGGTCCGATGATCGACGCGCCGGCATCGATGCGCACCGATGAGCCGATGTACACCGGCCCGACGATGTGCACCGTGTTCCAGGCGATCGACGTGTTCAACCCGACCCAGATACCGGGACGAATCTCGCGTCCCGGCATGTCCATTTCCGCCACTTCGCCACGCAAGACCCGCTGCAGGACCGACCAGTAGTCGCTCACGCGGCCGATGTCGATCCAGTTGAAAAAGCGGTTCTGCGCGAAGAACGGCACCCGCTCCTCCACCAACTGCGGAAACAATTGTGAGCCGATGTCGTAGGCCCGGCCGGCCGGCACCCGCTCCAGCACCGCCGGCTCGAAGATATAGATGCCGGTCGACGCCAGCGTCGAGCGCGCCTCCTCGGGTTTCGGCTTTTCCTGGAACGACTCGATGCGCCCGTCCCGGCCGGCCACCACGATGCCGTAGTTCGACACCTGATCCAGCGGCACGTCGAGCGCCACCACGCTGGCGAGCGCCCCCCTGGTCTTGTGTTCGTGCAGTGCGGCGCCGATATCCAGATCGATCAGGGCGTCGCCGCACAGCACCAGGGCCGTCTCGTCGAAAAAACCGCTGAAGTCCTGGATCCTGCGCATCCCGCCGGCCGATCCCATCGGGCGCGGCAGCACCTCGCCGTGATCGCGTACCCCTTCGTACGAATAGCCGATCTGCACCCCCCAGCGATGGCCATCGCCGAAATACTCCTCGATGCGACGATGGTGAAAAGCTACGTTGACCATGATCTCGGTGATGCCGTAGCGCGCCAGGTGTTCGATCAGATACTCCATCACCGGCTTGCCGAGAATCGGCACCATCGGCTTGGGCAGGTCACGCGTGAGCGGTCGCACCCGCGTGCCCTGCCCGGCGGCGAGAATCATTCCTTTGGCCATGACGTCTTCCAGGTCTCCCGTTGCGCAGTTCGCGGCCCGTTCTTCGCCACTGCGACGCTTCAACCGCCGAAACCGTCGGGATTACCCGACTGCCAGCGCCAGGCATCCTGACACATGGCATCGAGCCCGCGCGCGGCCTTCCATCCAAGGAGGGCAAACGCGGCGGCCGGATCGGCAAAGCAGGAGGCGATGTCCCCAGGGCGCCGCGGCGCGATCCGGTACGGCACCGGCCGAGCGCTCGAGGCCTCGAACGCCCGCACCATGTCGAGCACGCTGTAACCGGTACCGGTACCCAGATTGACCGCAAAACAACCCGCGCAATCGCGCAAGCGCAGAAGAGCCTTGAGATGGCCCAGCGCCAGGTCGACCACATGGATGTAGTCACGCACGCCGGTGCCGTCGGGTGTCGGGTAGTCGTCGCCCCATACATTGAGGAACTCGCGCTTGCCCACGGCCACCTGGGCCACATACGGCAGCAGATTGTTGGGAATGCCGCGCGGATCCTCGCCGATCAGGCCGCTTGCATGCGCG
This sequence comes from Burkholderiales bacterium, assembly GCA_043775255.1. Classification (GTDB taxonomy): domain Bacteria; phylum Pseudomonadota; class Gammaproteobacteria; order Burkholderiales; family JAEUOS01; genus JAEUOS01. The sequence continues at coordinate 9,372 of JAYVST010000045.1, read as the reverse complement.
CCAACCGGGTTGAAATAGCGCAACAGGCCGATACGCCACGCCGGATCGCTCGCATGCAGGTCGCGCAGGATATCTTCGATCATCAGCTTGGTGCGCCCGTACGGATTGGTAGCGGAAAGTGGATGGTCCTCGGTCAGTGGCAGGCGTTGCGGATCGCCGTACACCGTGGCCGACGAACTGAACACCAGGGTCTTCACGCCCGCCGCGCCCATCGCCTCGACCAGCCGCAAAGTGCCCACGACGTTGTTGTCGTAGTACTCAAGCGGTTTGGCGACCGACTCGCCGACCGCCTTCATGCCGGCGAAATGGATCACCGCCATCGCCCCGCTTTCGGCCAGCACCGAGCGCAACGCCGCCGCGTCGCGGATGTCGCCCTGCACCAGCGCCGGCTTTCTGCCGGCGATGCGCTCCACCCGGCGCAGCGATTCCGGATTGCTGTTACTGAAATTGTCGAACACCGTCACGTCATGGCCGGCGTTCAACAGTTCAACGCAGGTATGCGAGCCGATATAGCCGGCACCGCCGGTCACTAGAATCATGCTCATGCTGCCTCCCCCGGGCGCAACCGGGAACGCGCCGCGCATGGCGCCGTCTCGCGAACATAGCCCACTATTCGAAGACCTCCGCGCCCGCGAACGCGCTGCCGACCGCGTCCTTGGCCGAGAGGCGGGGCACGCCTGCGGCGAGCGGCCAATCGATGGCCAGGGTCGCGTCATTCCACAGGATGCAGCGCTCGTATTCAGGCGCCCAGTAGTCGGTTGTCTTGTAGAGGAATTCGGCGGATTCCGACAACACCAGAAAGCCATGCGCAAAGCCGGGCGGGACCCACAATTGGCGCTTGTTTTCGCCTGAAAGCACGCACCCTTCCCAGCGCCCGAAGGTCGGTGACTTGCGGCGGATGTCGACCGCCACATCGAACACCTCGCCGGCCACCACCCGCACCAGTTTTCCCTGCGGCTGACGGATCTGGTAGTGCAGGCCGCGCAACACATTGCGCGCGGATTTGGAATGGTTGTCTTGCACGAAGTCGCCCGACAGACCTGAAGCCGCGCGAAACGCGCGCTGGTTGAAACTCTCGAAAAAGAACCCGCGCCCGTCGCCGAACACGGCAGGCTCGATCAGCAGCACTTCCGGAATCGCGGTAGGAGAAATCTTCATTGACCTTCCCTGCCTTCGCGGATCAACCCGCTCAGATACTGGCCATAGCCTGATTTCGCCAGCGGCGCCGCCAGATTCTCCAGTTGGGCATCGTCGATCCAGCCGTTGCGCCACGAAATTTCCTCCGGCGCTGCCACTTTCACACCCTGGCGGCGTTCGATGGTCTGGATGAACTGACTGGCTTCGAGCATCGACTCGTGGGTGCCGGTATCAAGCCAGGCGAAGCCGCGGCTCATGGTCTCGACTTCGAGCCGGCCCTGCTCCAGATACAAGCGGTTCAGGTCCGTGATCTCGAGTTCACCGCGCGCAGACGGTTTGATCGCCTTGGCCAGTTGCGCCACATCGCGGTCATAAAAGTAGAGCCCGGTGACCGCGAAGCGCGACTTCGGCGCCTTCGGCTTTTCCTCCAGGCTCACCGCGCGGCCGGCGCGATCGAACTCGACCACGCCGTAGCGTTCCGGGTCTTGTACGGCATAGGCGAACACCGTCGCTCCGGTTTGCCTGGCATCAGCGCTTTGCAGCAGGCTGACCAGATGATGGCCGTAGAAAATGTTGTCGCCCAATACCAGTGCCGACGGGTTGTCGCCAATGAAATGCTCGCCGATCAAAAAAGCCTGCGCCAGTCCGTCCGGCGAGGGTTGCACCGCATAGGTGAAGTTCACACCCCACTGCCGGCCGTCGCCCAAAAGTTGGGTGAACCGCGGTGTGTCCTGGGGTGTGGAGATGATCAGTACATCCCGTATGCCAGCCAGCAACAGGGTGGACAATGGGTAGTAGATCATCGGCTTGTCGAAGATCGGCAGCAACTGCTTCGATACCACCTGGGTGGCCGGAAACAGGCGGGTGCCCGATCCTCCGGCGAGAATGATGCCCTTGCGGGATGTCGCGTTCATGTCATGGGTTCTTCAAGTCGTTTGCGGCGCTGTTTTGCATGTGGTGCCGGTTACGGCTGTGCCAGTATTTCATCGAGCATGCGGTCGACCTGCAAGCGCCAATCCGGCAGGGCAAGGGAAAACGCCCCGCGCAGCTTGCCGGTGTCCAGCCGCGAGTTGAGAGGACGCCGCGCTGCAGTCGGGTACTGGTCGGTCGAGATCGGCGTCACGGATTGCGGCCCGGCCTTGAGCAACTGCCCGCGTGCCGCGGCACGCGCAAGTACGTGCTGTGCGTACCCATGCCAACTGGTTTCTCCTGCCGCCACCGTATGGTACAGGCCGGCCAGCGCCGGCCGCACGAGCACTGCGCGCAAGGCATGTGCCGTAACATCGGCCAGCAACTCCGCCGAAGTGGGCGCGCCGACCTGGTCGGCGATGACGTTCAGGCTTGCGCGCTCTTTCGCCAGGCGCAGCATGGTCCGGGCGAAATTGCCGCCACGCGCGCCATACACCCAGCTGGTGCGGAAAATCAGGTGCCGTTCATGCGCCGCGACCGCTGCTTCGCCGGCCAGCTTGGTGCGTCCGTACACCGACAGCGGAGACGGCGCGTCCTGCTCCGTCCAGGGCGCTTTGCCGCTGCCGTCGAAGACATAGTCGGTCGAATAATGCACCAGCCAGGCGCCCAGGGCCTGCGCCTCGCGCGCCAGCACAGCCGGTGCCGCAGCGTTGAGCGTGTGCGCCAGTTCAGGTTCGGCTTCCGCGCGGTCTACCGCCGTGTGCGCCGCGGCGTTGACGATCGCATCGGGCCGCACCGCACGTACCGTACGGGCCAGGCCTTCCAGATCGGTAAAGCTGCCGCACAGGTCGGTACTGTCGTAGTCGAGAGCAACCAGTTCGCCCAGCGGCAGGAGGCTGCGTTGCAATTCCCAGCCTACCTGCCCGCCACAGCCGAACAACAGGATCTTCATGCCGCGTCCGCCTGCGCGCCGGTCGCGCGGGCGCCGTACTGGCGATCGATCCACTCGCGATAGGCGCCGCTCTGCACGTCGGCCACCCAGGCCTGGTTGGCCAGGTACCACTGCACCGTCTTGCGAATGCCGGTATCGAAAGTTTCCCGCGGCCGCCAGCCCAGTTCGCGCTCGATGCGGCGCGCGTCGATGGCATAACGGCGGTCATGTCCGGGGCGATCCGCCACGTAGGACACCTGATCGATGTAGGGTCGGCCGTCGGCACGCGGTTTGAGCTCGTCAAGCAGCGCGCAGACCGTACGCACGATCTCGATGTTGGGTTTCTCGTTCCAGCCGCCGACGTTGTAGACCGCGCCGGTCTGCCCACCCTCGAGGACGCGGCGGATCGCGCTGCAATGGTCCTTGACGTAGAGCCAGTCGCGCACCTGCATGCCGTCGCCGTAGACCGGCAATGGTTTGCCGGCAAGCGCATTGACGATCAAGAGCGGGATCAGCTTTTCGGGGAAATGGTACGGGCCATAATTGTTGGAGCAGTTGGTCGTCAGCACCGGCAACCCGTAGGTGTGATGATAAGCGCGCACCAGATGATCCGAGGCCGCCTTCGAGGCGGAATATGGACTGTTGGGTTCGTAGCGATGCGTCTCGGAAAAAGGCGCGTCGCCGGCCTTGAGCGAGCCGTATACCTCGTCGGTGGACACATGCAAGAGGCGGAAGGCCGATTTCTCGGGTGCGCCTAGTTCGCCCCAGTAGGCACGCACCGCCTCCAACAGCTGGAACGTGCCGACGATGTTGGTCTGAATGAATTCGCCCGGCCCGTGGATCGATCGATCGACATGCGACTCGGCGGCGAAGTTGAGCACCGCCCGCGGCCGATGCTCGGTCAGGAGACGCGCCAGCAGATTGAAATCACCGATGTCGCCCTTGACAAAAACGTGGCGCGCGTCCGTGGCCAGGGACGCCAGGTTGGCCATGTTGCCGGCATAGGTGAGGCGGTCCAGGTTGACCACCCGCTCGGTGGCCGACTCGAACCAGTCGAGCACGAAATTGGAGCCGATGAAGCCGGCCCCGCCGGTTACCAGAATGGTCATGTCATTGCCTGTGGTGGTATCAGTTGCAACCCAGTTCCGCCGCCAACACCACCACGATGCGCTCCGCCGCGCAGCCATCCCACAAATGCGGACGCCGCCCCTGTTTGCCGGCACCGCTCAACACCTTGCGCGCCTCCGCGATGATGCGCTCCGGATCGGTGCCCGCCAGGACATTCGAGCCCTCGTCGACCGTGACCGGCCGTTCGGTATTATCGCGGATCGTGATGCACGGCACCCCAAGCGCGGTGGTTTCCTCCTGCAAACCGCCGCTGTCGGTCAGAACCACTGCGGCATCCTTCCACAGGTTCAGGAAAGCCATGTAGGCCTGCGGTTCAACCAGCGTGACACGCGGCCCGAGGTCGACCCCGAACTTCGTCAGGTTGCCGCGCGTGCGCGGATGCACCGGAAAGATCAGCGGCAGTTCTTCAGCGATGGTGCGCAGCGCGCCGCCGATCCGGGCCATCATGCCGGCGTCGTCGACGTTGCTCGGCCGGTGCAGGGTAACGACGCCGTAACGGCCGCCGCCGGCCTGCGCGGCAGCCTTGAAGCCGGCTGCCTCCAGGTTCGAGGTGTCCATCGCGGCCAGCTTTTGCGCCTGGAACAGCACGTTGTCGACCATCACGTGGCCGACATGATGAATCGCCGACTCGGGCTTTCCCTCGCGGCGCAAATGCGCCACCCCGGCAGGTTCGGTGACGAAAAACCAGTCGCTGATGCTGTCGGTCACCAGGCGGTTGATTTCCTCGGGCATGCGCATGTCGCCACTGCGCAAGCCCGCTTCCACATGCGCGACCGGAATGAACAACTTCTTGGCCACGATCGAACACGCAAGGGTGGAGTTGACATCCCCCACCACCAGCACCGCGTCGGGCTTCTCGCGAGTGCAAAGTTCCTCGAAGGCCACCATGATCTTGGCGGTCTGCTGTGCATGGCTGCCACCGCCGGCGGCCATGAACACGTCCGGCGCAGGAATCCCCAACTCCTCGAAAAAAACCTCGTTCATGTTGCGGTCGTAGTGCTGGCCGGTATGGATGATCTTGAAGCCCAAGCCACCGTGGCTTACAAGCGCCCGTACGATGGGCGCGATCTTCATGAAATTCGGCCGCGCCCCGGCCACCAGATAAATCGTCTTCATTGCGCTCCCCGAAAACCGCCAAAAGCCTGAGAACTGTGGTCAGAGAAACGGGGTCTGAAAAACGGGGTCTGACCCCATTTTTGCATTTCCCGATTTCCTGTTCGAACGTAACGTTCACGCGCGGCCGTAGTGGTCCTGAAAGCGCACGATGTCGTCTTCACCCAGATAGCTGCCTGACTGCACTTCGATCATCTCCAGTGCAATTTTGCCCGGATTGACCAGGCGATGGACGGTCCCCAGCGGAATGTAGGTTGACTGGTTTTCGCCCACCATGAACGTCTCCTCGCCGCGGGTGACTTCGGCCGTACCCTGCACCACGATCCAGTGCTCGGCGCGGTGATGATGCTTTTGCAGCGAGAGCGAGGCGCCTGGGTTGACGATGATGCGCTTGACCTGGAAGCGCGCGCCGCTGTCAACCGAATCATACGAGCCCCACGGGCGAAACACCTGACGATGCGACTCGGCCAGCGAATGCCCGCCTTGCTTGACTTTGGCCACCAGCGCCTTCACGTCCTGCGCCCGTTCGCGCGGCGCCACCATCACGACATCCGCGGTTTCCACCACCACCATGTTGCGCATGCCCACACACGCCACCATCCGGCCCTGTGACATGACCAGATTGTCGGCACAGTCGTGCAGCACCACGGAGCCGCGCACGGCATTGCCGCTTTCGTCCCTGTCGAGGATTTCCCACAGTGCGTCCCAGGCGCCGATGTCGGACCAGCCGGCATCGAGCGGCACCACCTGCGCAGGGATGCCGTCGGCGCCGCCGCCGACCAGCTTTTCCATCACCGCGTAATCGATCGAATCGGCCGGGCAGGCAGTGAAAGCGGCCACATCAAGACGGCAGAAATCGGCATCGGCGCTGCCTCCCGCATGGGCCCGGGTGCAAGCCTCCAGCATGGCCGGGTGGAATGCCCCGATGGCAGCCAGCCAGACCGACGGCTTGAGAACGAACAGGCCGCTGTTCCACCAATAGTCGCCACTGGCAACATATTTCTGCGCGGTGGCGAGATCCGGTTTCTCCACGAATGCGGCAAGCACATGGGCGCCGGCCGGCCCAGGCAAGGCGGCGCCGCGGCGAATGTAACCGTAGCCCGTTTCGGGCTTGTCCGGCACGATCCCGAACGTCACCACCGCGCCCGCTTCGGCCAACACCGCCGCCCGCGCGACCGCGCCGTGGAAGGCGGCGCGGTCGGTGATGACATGATCGGCCGGCATCACCAGCATCACCGCGTCGCAGCCGGCGGCCTGCAGGTGCAACGCCGCAAGCGTAAGCGCCGGCGCGGTGTTGCGCCCCACCGGTTCCAGGATCAGGGCTTCGGGCACAACTTTCATCGCACGCATTTGCTCGGCGATCAGGAAACGATGGTTCTCGTTGCATACCACCAGCGGGCGCGGCGCTACCTCGATGCCGGGCGCTCCCGCCATGCGCCGCACCGTAGCCTGAAACAGGGAATCATCTTCGACAAAGGCAATGAGCTGCTTCGGATAGTGCTCGCGCGACAATGGCCACAGACGCGTTCCCGATCCGCCGGAAAGGATGACTGGCTGAACTTTCATGATTCCTCGAAATTTGTGATTCTGGCTGCTTCGCCGGGTAGCGAGCAGGGTCGCCACCCCGATACGGTATGCGACCCTGGCACCCCGCTGCCGCTTGTGCCCTTGGCAACCTGCTGCCGCATGCGCCCCTGGCAACCTGCTGCCGCCTGCGCCCCTGGCAACCTGCTGCCGCCTGCGCCCTTGGCAACCTGCGCGCCCCGTGACTGACGAAGCGCATTCTAAGCGGCAGTCTGTCAAGTCAATGCTGCGAAAACATGAAAAAACTCACGTTTCGGAAAAGAAAACCAGCGACCTGCCGGACTCAGGGAGCATCGGTAAGCAAATCGGCCCCAGCGAGGGCAGGTTTTGCCGGTTCCTCGTCTTCTAGCCGGGCAACGGGACAAGAAGGCAGTGAAAAATGGACCGCTGCGGCCGATTTGTTCACCGATGCTCCGCAAGTCCGAAAGGCTGCTAGCGCACCAGACCTGAAAACGGATCCTCCACAGTCAGGCTGCCAAAGCGCCGGCCGGCCGCCAGATCTTCCGAATACAACACCCGAGCCCCGCCACGCAGGGCCGTTTCGATCATCAGGGCCGCGCGCATGGGCAGGCTGTCGCCGCGCGTGCGTTGTGCGGCGGCCAGCACCAACGACGCGTCCAGCGGCACAGTGTGCAAGGCCGCCATATCCATCAACACCATGGCGGCGTCCTCGACGGCCAGGGGGCGACCCAGACCGGACGTAACCGCTACATAGAAATCTTCAAGAACGGTGGGCGAAAGCAGCAAATCGCCGGCGCGCGCATGCCACTCGAATAAGCGGCGCGCGGCTTCCTGACGCACAGGCGCGTCAGCGTCAAAAAGGTAAACCAGCACGTCGCTATCAAAAAACGCGCTCATTTTTCCGGCCCCCGCGCGCGCTGCGTCGCCACAGCGGCGTGCCCGGATCTGGAAGCTCGCGACATCGCGAGAATCCGCTCGGCCGCGCCTTGGCGCGCGGCGTCACCGCCGGCATAGCGCACCAGTTGGTCGCGCAGCACCGCATTGACCGACGTGCCGTCCGACACGGCCCGCAATCGCGCCCGCTTGAGCGCTTCATCCGGAACAACGATGGTGAGATTGGCCAAAATGTCCTCCTGAACCAGAAATGCCGTGCTACACCGGTTTGGTGCGACACGGCCAATTAAACTAAAACGCTGGCTCGTAGCAATCTGATGCCGCCCTCCCGGCGATGGCACTTGCCTTGCGAAGCTGATAGTAGGGTGACAGGCGCGGATCATATTTTATAGTTGACATCAATTAACAATTGTAACATGCTGTTTTATATGTATATATTGTTAATTTTTTATTCTAAATGCATCCTTTTACATGCCGCGACAAGAAATTGCCCACAATCCGAGAGTCACAGCCAAATGAATAGTTTTATTTAATGTCCTATGATAGATTAATTTCTTAAACTATTGATTATATTAATAAATATTTTAAATCTTAAATTCTTGCTCCTGACCTGCAATCCCCCACGTTGAATCTACCGGTCGCATTGACCGCCCACGGCCCGCCTGATCCGAACCTCTGTGGACCTTAGATTGCTCCACGCATCAAGCAAGTCACCCCCGCGCCAAGCACGCGCTTGACGGCTCTTGCATAGCCCGAACGGGCTAGCTCACCTGTGCGAATTGACATCGCCATGGAGCGAAACAATAGTTAACATTTACCTCCCGCCCATGGTTGATCAACCTGCCGAGCCGCGACCTCCGTCCCGCATGATTTCCGAACCACCCGCAACCAGCCCCACTGCGCAAGGCGCGCAGGAATTGCTCGCGCGCGGCAAGGCACGCTTTAAGTCCTGCGAATTCACGCAGGCCTTCGAGGACCTGGGCCGCGCCCTGGAAATCGACCCCACCCTGGCCGACGCCCGCTTCATGCGCGCCCAGGTGCTGGAAAATCGCGACGTCGCCTTCGCCCTGTCGGAATACGGCGCGCTGTTGACGCAAGACCCTACTCGTGCCGAAGCCTGCATGGCGCGCGCCGCCCTGCGCCGTGCCACCGGCGACCTGATGGGCGCGATGGCGGACTACCAGGCGGTCGAGGCCCTGGTGCGGCGCGCACCCAATGTGACACCGCTGCGCCTGCGCGTTGCGCGCGAGCGCGCCGCCCTGTATGAAGCAATGGGCTTCCACCATGGCGCGGTCGCCGAATACACCGTGCTGGCCGAACATGATGCCGGCGCGCGCCCGGAGCATCAGCGCAACATGCTGCGCAACCAGAGCCGCCAGCACTGGAAAGCCGGGCGCTTCGCCGAAGCCGCGCGCGGCTTCGACCATCTAGTTGCGGAAGCGGCACAAGCGCGCAAGGAGTTCAATCCCTTCGACTTGCTGTGGCGCCATTTTTCGCTGTTGCGTATCGACCCGGCGGAAGCCGACTTCCGCCTGCTCAAGGAACGACCAAGCGTCGATAACCCGCATGCCGTTCGGGTGAGCCGAAGCGGCAGCACGCCGACCTGGGACCCGATGGGGCCGCCGTGTCCCACGACCCGCTGGCCACAGCCGGTGTTCGAGCTGATGTGCGGGCGCCTCAGCCCCAAGGAGTTCGAGGCCCTGGCCACCCATGCG
>JAYVST010000044.1:0-16560 GCA_043775255.1 Burkholderiales bacterium | reverse complement strand
TCCTTGCCAAATCACAATCAGGTTCTCGATGCCTGCCGAGCATTCGGCATCCGCAGGCTGGAGGTTTTCGGCTCGACGGTACGCTCACCGGAATCGGCGCGTGATGTAGATTTGCTGGTCGATTTCGGCGACCGCCCGGTCAAGGGCTTTTCCAAGCTGTTTTTCGGTTTCAAGGAAGCCCTGGAACGTGCCTTCGGCAAACCGGTCGACCTGATCACCAGCGAATCGCTCGGCAATCCCTATTTCAGGCAATCGGTCGAAGCGACCAAGCAACTCGTCTATGAAGCCTGAGACCGGAAAATTCCTGTTCGACATGCGCCAGGCGGCGCGGCTGATCGAGGAATTTTGCCGTGGCAAAAGCTTCGAGACTTACGAGCGAGACGCCCTGCTGCGCTCGGGCGTCGAGCGTCAGTTCGAAATCATCGGCGAGGCGCTCGGGCGGCTTGCAAAGATCGATCCGGATTTGCTGACGAACATTCCCGACGCGCCGCGCATCATCGCTTTCCGCAATGTGCTGATTCATGGCTATGCCACCATCAGCAACAAACTGGTATGGAGCGTGCAGGCCTCCATCGCGGAGAGGACATGCACCAGACCAGGCGCATCCGGGTCGGCGAGCCATTGCCGCACCCGTGCCACCAGTTCCGCTTTCCGGATGTGGCTCTTGCTGACGTGTTCAATCTCGACACCTGCCGCCGCGCACACCTCCTGCGCCCGCTTCCGGATGCGCTCACGCAGCGGCTCGGCGAACCGCGGATAGTCGAAGATGCGAATGCCCCGCGAGTACAAAAAGTTCGTCATGCCGTCCGCGTAGCATGCGCCCGGCAGCGTTCCAACAATGATCATCCTTTCATAGCGCGACAGCACGCCGTGCAGATTTGCCGAATACCGCTCAGTCAGTTCAGCAGCAGCCATGGCCGCTTACCTCGCCGTCTCGTTGCCCACTACCGTATCCCTTGTTTGGTTCCGGCTAGTTAGGCTTAGGCGTAATATTGAGATTCCTTATCACGGGGGGTAGTCATGTCAGACTTTGTCGGCGAAGCGGTAGACAAGCTCATCACCATCGAAGCCAAGAATCACGGCATGCCGCATGGCATCCTGCAGCCGATGTACGACGCGGCGCGCAAGGCAGCGGGGAACAAACCGTTGACCATGGCTGCGGCGAAGGGCCTGATGAAGCACCTCTCCAGAGGCGATGTTGTCTTCATCCTGACCGGTGCGGGATACGAGCCCACGATGCCCAAGGGCGAGAGCGACGGGCCTCCTGGCGCTGCTTCCCTCGCGAGGATTCTCTACCGTGGACTGGGCGTGGTCCCCGTGTTTGTCAACGAGGCCTGCCATGCGGACCCGATCATCGCTTCGAGCGAGGCCGCAGGTTTGATGATCAAACCCTTCGCGCAGGCGCGCGACCGCCACCTTGGGGCGGCGATCGTCAATGCACCGACGAAGCAGTCGGCAATCAAGGCGTGGGTCTCGAAGATTTATGCGGACTACAAGCCCAAGGCCGTGATTGCCACCGAGCGCCTGGGCGCCGGCGCTGATGGCAACGTTCATACCGCAACCGGTTTGCCGCTCACCGGACCCGACGCTAAGTTCCAGGGCTGCATCGACATTGGCGGCGTTGTGACCGAGGCCAACGCGCGCAAGATTTTCAGCGTCGGAATCGGCGACCATGGCAATGAGCTGGGGTTCGGCACGATCTACGACACGGTCGTCAAGACCATGCCAAAGGGCAAGGCGCTCGCCACCGTTGTGAAGACCGATATCGTGATTCCCGCAATGATGTCCAACTGGGGCTGCTACGGCGTCGAAGCCTGCCTGGCTTACCTGCTCCGCAAGCCGGAGCTCATCCACACACCGGCAATGGAACAGCGCATCGTGCAGGCCTGTCTCGATGCCGGCGGGCTTGAGGCGATGTATTGCACCACCGACTTCATGGTCGACGGCCTCGACGGCGAGACTTCGATGGCCTGCATGCAATTCCTGTCCAACATCGTGCGCAAGAACCTCGAGCCGCCCTCGGCGGGGTTGACGCACTAGGCGCGCGGCCGTGTCTGTTTCCGCCGAGCAATTCGCCCTGATGGGCGACCATATTGACCGGCTCGTCACGGTTGAAGCGCGTATTTCAGCCAGTTCGCGCAATGTCATCGTTCATCTGTATGAGGCGGCGCGTGCCGCTCAGGGCGGTGGGCCCTTGTCGATGCTGGCCGCCCGACAAATCCTTGAAAATCTCGGACCCGGCAAGACCGTGTTCCTCACCACGGGTGCCGGCGATCCGCGCTTCCTGCCCGCAGGGGAGACCGACGGGCCGCCAGGCGTCGCGGCGCTTGCGCTTGCCATCCACGCCGCTACGGGCGCGGTACCGCTGCTCTTCACCGAAGTGCCGTTTTGCGAGAACCTGACGGCGACCGTGCTCGCTGCGGGCCTTGGCATTCGAGAGCCCAGGCACGCGCTCGATACCGGTTTCACCACGTCGGTACTGCCGCTGGCCCACGACGAAAGCGCCGAGCGGCAGGCAGCGGAATATCTCGATGTCTACAAGCCCGCGATGGTGATCAGTATCGAGAAACTGGGTCCCAATCCGCAGGGCATCGCGCACTATTCGAGCGGCGTGCCGACGACAGGCGATCGCGCCCGCGCCGAATGCCTGTTCGACGAAGCTGCGCGACGCGGCATTGCTTCACTCGGCATCGGCGACAATGGCAATGAACTGGGGTTCGGCCTGATTCCGGACGCGGTCGCGAAGTACAAGCCCAATGGCGCGCGGCTATGCACGCGCGTCAAGACCGATGTGCTCTTGCCTGCCAATACCTCCAATTGGGGCGCGTACGCGGTTGAGGCTGCCCTTGCCGCGCTCGTGGGTCGGCCCGATATCATGCATTCCGCCGAGATCGAACGACGCATGATCGAAGCCTGCGTCGCCGCGCACGCCGCTGATGGCAGTACCGGTCGCCATGTCATGCAGGTCGACGGCATGCCTGCCGACGTCTCGTATGCAATCGTCACGATGTTGGGCTGCATTGTCCGCAACGGGTTGCTGACGGGATTCAAGCGCGCTTTTTAGAACCTGCTGGACAAATCCTGGGTATGCGGGCTTTCATGCCGAGACCCGAGTCAATTCAAGACGTCGCCAGCGCGACGTGTGTGACGTACGGACGTATTCAGTGTCCCCCTCCCCGGAGAAGCGCATGCCCATAGACGAAATTGTCGGCGATTCGATCGATCGTGCTGTCAACATCGAAATGCGCTTTCGCGCGGGATTGCCGCGCGGCGTCACCTACCCGCTTTACGAGGCTGCACGCAAGAGGCAGAAGGCGCCACTGACCTGGGCCGCGGCGAAGTTGCTGAAGGAGAGAGTGACGGCCGGGCGCCACGTCTTTGTTGTAACGGGTGCCGGCGCCCCCCCGGGTCTGCCCAAGGGCGAGACCGACGGACCGCCCGGTGCCGCCGCGATCGCGCGGGCCATCGAGATCGGGCTCGGCGCAAAGCCGATTCTGCTGAGCGAGGCGCGCAACATGCCGGCGGTCATCATGGCCACTGAAGGCGCGGGCATCGCAGTGGTCGACGAGGAACTGTTCAAGCGTCGTCGCTCCTGCGCGCTCGCCATCGAATATCCGCTGGGAGATGATGCCGGACGCGCTGCCGCGAAGGCGTTGTTCGAAAATTTCGACCCGGCGGCGGTCATCTTCATCGAGAAGGCGGGGCCGAACGCCAAGGGCATGTTTCATTCGATCATGGGAACGCCGCGCAGCCCGGACAATATGGCCAATGCCCACTACCTTGCCCTGCTGGCGAAGGAAAAAGGCGTTGCCAGCATCGGCATCGGCGATGGCGGCAACGAAATCGGCTGCGGCAACATCAAGGACGCGGTCGCCGAGATTCAGCCATTCGGCAAGGATTGCGGCTGCCCGTGTCATGGCGGCATCGGCACGGTGATCGAATGTGATGTCCTGGTATTCGCGGCGGTCTCGAACTGGGGCGCATATGGCGTGGCGGCGGCACTGGCCGGACACCTGGAGAACCGGGAGGTGCTGCATGACGAGGCGACGGAGCTGCGCATCCTGCAAAAATGCGTGGAGGGAGGAGCAATGGACGGCGCCTATTCCCGACTCATCCCGTACGTAGACGGTACCTCCGATCGGGTGCAGGCGAGCTTGATCACGCTGTTGCATCAGATCGTCGAGAATGGACTGAAAGAATACGATCGGGGCTTCTGAGCATCCCAGGCTCGCGCGGCGATATTCGCCGCGTAACCCGGGGCCGGCAGCCACGATGTCGATCATCCCGATGGGGAACGCCTTTGCTTGCGCGGCGGCGGGCCGGCGAGCGGGCGCCATCCCCCTGCCCGCCGTTATCGTCCATCAGTACGCGACGCTGCGCGGTGGCCCCGCGCTGACGGTGGCCATCATCGCGTCGAGGTGCGCCCGGATGCGTTCGGCCTTGAGCTCGCGCGCCGCCGGATCGTCCCACAGGTTGTCGAATTCGCCGGGGTCGTTCTGCAGGCCGTAGAGCTCGCCGATGCGATGGCCGTGATAGACCGCGCTCTTGTAGTGCCCGTCGAACACCATCGAGCCGTGGCTGTGGTCGTTGTGCGCCGGGCCGCCGATCGAGTCCTTGAATTCGGCAACCACGCAGTCCTTGTGGCGATGCGGGTCGGCGCGTCCTTCGAGCTGGGACAGCAGCGAGCGGCCCTGCATCGACTCCGGCACCGGCAGTCCGGTGGCTTCGAGCAGGGTCGGCGCCACGTCGACCGACTCTACCAGCGCCTCGCTCTGCAGGCCTTTGGCAACGCGATCGGCCTGCTGGGCGCACCGCCACCCGCGGGAGGCAAGTAAGGCAGCCACGATGTCCATGACAAAGCGCCCGCAGCACCGGTGCCGGCAGTCGTGCTGACCACGCTCGCCGGCGGCATCGACGGTGGAAGACGATGCTCGCATCCGAGTGACTTCGGTCATGTGAAACAGGTGCGTGGAAATGCGCTAACATCGAACTTGAATTTGAACCGTGACACTTTCCTCCTGCGCGCCGGGAGGCACCCCCCTGAGTGAACCATGATGAGCGAACCATGACTTTCACGATTCTCGGATATTGCAAACGCAGCGGCCAGGTTGGTATCGGGGTCGCCACCTATTCATTGGTAGTCGGCGCCCTGTGCCCGGCGATCAAAGGCGGCGTTGGCGTGATCTCAAGCCAGGCCTTTGTCAATTTCGAACTGCGCTCGCTGGGCCTCAATCTGCTGGGCCAGGGACACCCGGCCGCGCACGCGCTTGAGATCATGAAGGACGCCGACCCGCAGGTAGCGTTTCGGCAATTGATGGTGCTCGACGCCTCCGGACGTGGCGCGGCGTTTACCGGGTCACACACGCGGCCGTGGACTGGTCACAAAGTCGGGCCGGGATATGTGGCGGCGGGCAATGTGCTTGCCGGTGAACAAGTGGTGGACGCGATTGCGCAGTCTTTCGTTTCATCGGAACAGGAGGACCTCGACGAACGGTTGCTGCGCGCCATCGAAGCCGGCCGCGATGCCGGCGGTCAGGTGGGCGCCAAAGGCCATCTGCCGGAACGCTCCGCCGCGCTGATCGTGCGCGGCCGCACGCCAATCGATGAACTCGATCTGCGTGTCGATTCCCATCCTGAAGCGGTCGCGCAATTGCGCGCCATCCGCGAGGAGTGGGCGCCCTATCGCGCCTTCCATTACCTGCGCCATATCGATCCGGCCAAGGCGCCGCCTCAGGAGGTTTTCGTGGCCGAACTCGAAGCCAGGCGCGGGAAAGCCTGATGGCGGGATCTCCCGCAGCCGCGGCAACTGCAATGTTCAGGCAGACAAGGTGCTGAATCGATAGCAGCAGTGTGTGATGCCGCCGATGCATGGCACGCACTGACCGTCCCCCGGAGCCGCGTCGCTGCCCGTCAGGTGGCGCCATGCGTCGATCACTCGGCGATGTTGTCGCCAGCGTTACCCGATTCACGGTGTCTCGGTCAGGCGAATGCACTTGGCCCAGTGCCCTTGTCCGAGCGAGTGCTTCGGCGGATCGACCTCCGAGCAGCGTGCAATGGCGACGGGGCAGCGGGTGCGAAACCGGCATCCGGACGGCGGGTCGACCGGATTGGGCAAGTCCCCGGTCAGGATGGTGCGCTGGCGATGCGAATCTGGATCGGCAGTCGGCACCGCCGACATGAGCGCCCTGGTGTACGGATGCGCGGGTGAGGCGTAAATCTCTTCCTTGCCCGCCATCTCGACGATCTTGCCCAGATACATGACGGCTACGCGGTCGCTCATGTGACGCACGACATTGAGATCGTGGGAGATGAATATGTAGGTGAGGCCGAGCCGCTGCTGCAGGTCCTGCAACAGATTGATGATTTGGGCCTGGATCGAAACGTCGAGCGCCGACACTGGTTCGTCGCAGACGATCAACTCCGGATCAACCGCGAGCGCGCGGCAAATCGCCACGCGTTGCGCCTGACCGCCGCTCAGTTCATGCGGATAGCGCTCGATCAGGTGGCCCGCCAGGCCCACCATGTCCATGAGTTCGCGGATACGGCGGCCGCGGGCATCGCCGTGACAGAGGTCGTGGATGTCCAGCGCTTCGCCGACAAGATCACCGATCGGCATCCGCGGATTGAGCGAGGCATGGGCGTCCTGGAAGATGATCTGCATCTTGCGGCGCATGCGACGCATGTGCTTGACGTCGAGCGCCCCGAGGTCGACGCCCTCGAACATGACGCGTCCGGCAGTCGGCCTGATGAGCTGAAGCAGGGCATAGCCGGTTGTCGATTTGCCGCAGCCGGACTCGCCCACCAGCCCGAAGGTGCGGCCGCGCTCGACACTGAAGCTCACGCCATCGACGGCCTTCACCTTGCCGTGGGAGCCGGGCACCGCGAAGTGAACCGCGAGATCGGCAACCTCGAGGGCGACGCTCATTGCGAAAGATCGGCGAAGCAAGTGGCCCAGTGGCCATTGCCGAACTCGCGGCGAGCGGGCGGCGTGGCATGGCACTCGGCAACGGCGACGCGGCAGCGCGGCAAGAATGGGCAGAGCGTGATCGGGTCGATCAGGTTGGGCGGCATGCCGTCGATCGGCGTCAATCGGCGCGGTCCAGTGCCGTCGGCGCGCGGCGTCGAACCCATGAGGCCCAGCGTGTAGCCATGACTCGGGCGGTGGAACAGCTCGCGGATCGGAGCGGACTCCACGATGTTGCCGGCGTACATGACATTCACACGGTCACATAGCCCGGCAACGACGCCGAGATCGTGGCTGATCCAGATGACGGAGGTGCCGCGTTCCCGGGTCAGCCGCTTCACAAGATCGATGATCTGCGCCTGGATCGTGACGTCGAGCGCCGTCGTCGCCTCGTCCGCAATCAGGAGTTTCGGATTGCAGGACAGCGCGGTGGCGATCATCACACGTTGGCGCATACCGCCGGAGAACTGGTGCGGGTAGGCCGCCAGCCGCTTTTCGGCGAGCGGGATGCCGACCGTCTCGAGAAGTTCGATCGCGCGCTTGCGGGCGGCCGCGGCGTCGAGTCCCTGATGACGCCGCAATACCTCGGTGATCTGCCGGCCGACGGTCAACACCGGATTGAGCGAGCGCATTGGATCCTGGAATACCATGGCCATGCGCGCGCCGCGGAATTCCCGCACCTCGGCTTCGCTGAGGCGCAGCAGATCTGTGCCATCGAAGCTCATGGCATCGGCCGTGACCCGACCCGGTGGTTCCGGCACAAGCCGCATGATGGACAAAGCCGTCACGCTCTTGCCGCTGCCGCTTTCGCCGACCAGGCCGAGAATCTCACCCTCCTCGAGGTCGAACGAAGCGCCGTTCACGGCATGCACGGTTCCCTGGTCGGTGGCGAAACGCGTCCGCAGGTTTCGAATGCTGAGCAGTGCCATGGCATCAACCCTCGCCCGCATCGACGGTACGCCGCGTACGCCAGACGCGCGGATCGAGGGCATCGCGCAGACCGTCGCCCAGGAAATTGATGCTGAGAACGCAGAGCATGATCGCGCCAGTGGGGGCGAGGAACATCCACGGCGCGTCGCCGAGAAAGCGCCGCGCCTCGCTCATGTCGCGCCCCCAGCTTGGCTGCGGCGGCTGCGTGCCGAAGCCGAGAAAACTGAGCGATGCCTCGGCCACGACCGCTGCCGAGAACACGATGGTGAGCTGCACCACAATGGGCGAGACGATGTTGCGCAGGAGGTGGGAGGTCACGATGCGCATTGGTCCCGCGCCCAGCGCGCGCGCGGCGGTGACGTAGACATCCTCGCGAACCGCGAGCGTACTGCCACGAACCATGCGCGCCAGCACCGGCGCCTGGACCAGGCCAAGTGCCAGCATGATGTTCTGTATCTCCGGCCCGAGCAGGCCGACCAGCGCGACGGCGAGCAGCAACGGCGGAAACGTGAGGAAGGCATCGATCAGCCGCATCAGAAGATTGTCCACACTGCCGCCAAAATAGCCCGACAGAAGTCCCAGGGGCACGCCGAGCACGAACGCGAAGCCCACGACCAGCACCCCGACGCTGAGCGATACGCGTCCGCCATGCAGGAGGCGCGAAAAGACATCGCGTCCGAAGTGATCGGTGCCGAAGAAATGCTCGACCGAGGGGGGCTGGAGCTTGACCGACAGTTTCATCTGCACCGGATCATGGGGCGCGATCCAGGGCGCCAGCGCAACGGCAAGGCAGACGAGCACCAGGCAAGCCAGACCTACCATGGCTGCGCGATGGCGCGGAAACTGCCGCGCCGCCAGCCGCAGGGAGCCCGCCATGTCAGTGGACGCCGCGTGTAAGTGCGTTGGCAGGCGCCATCGCTCAATACCGGATGCGTGGATCGAGGAACAAATAGAGCAGGTCGGCCATGAGGTTGGAGAACAGGAAGAAGGCGGCAATGACCAACGTGAATCCCTGGATCACCGGGAAATCGCGGCTGACCACGGCGTTTAGAACCGCCGAGCCCATCCCGGGAACGGCGAATATGTACTCGATCGTGACCTGGATGCCGATCATGTAGCCGAACTGGACCGCCACCATGGTCACGAACGGGATCATCGCGTTCTTGAGCGCGTGGACCAGCACGATCGTGGAGGGCAGCAGGCCCTTGGCTCGTGCCGTGCGAATGTAGTCCTGGGACAGCACGTCGATCATGCTTGAACGCAGCAGGCGCGCAAACATCGCGGTCTGCAAGGTGCCGAGTGCGATAGCGGGAATGATGAAGGGCCTGATGTAGTCCCACCAGCCGCCGGCCGCCGCTTGAGACGAGCCAATGCCGGTGATGGGCAGCCATTCAAGCTTGATGGAGAAGACGTAGATCAGGATCAGCGCCAGGCCGAAGTTCGGCACCGCGAAGCCCACCACCGTATAGCCTGTGCACAGATAGTCGACCCAGCTGTTGCGCCGAAGCGCGGCGATGACGCCGAGCGGAACCGACACCACGAGTGCGAACGTCATGGCGGCGAGCGCAAGCTGGAGACTGATTGGAAAACGCTCGGCGAGCAGGCTGATAACCGGGTCGTTCAACCGGATCGAGCGGCCGAAGTCGCCCGTCACCACCTTGGCGACCCAAAGTCCGTACTGCACCGGGAGCGGGCGGTCGAGGTTGAACTCGGCACGCATCGCCGCCGCTGCCTCGGGCGAAGTCTGCATGCCAAGCATGATCTGCACCGGATCGCCTGGCGTGGCCCGCGTGATGAGGAAGATCATCAGCGAGACGACCAGCAGAACCAGCGGTACCTGGATCAGGCGGCGAGCGAGATATCGCCACATCGCCATGTCCTCGCGTTGCTCAAACCCATTCGACGTTGTCGAGCTTCTCCATGTACTCCTGCGGGCTCGGGACGAAGCCCTTGAGGTTCTTGTGCAGGACCTGAATGTTGTTGGCGTTGCAGTGATAGATGATCGGGCATTCTTCCAGCGTGGTATCGACGATCTTGTTGTAGATCAATGCACGCTTGGCCTGGTCGAGTTCCGTGCGTGCGCCGTCGAGCATCGCATCCATCGCGGGGTTGTTATAGCCGCTGGATGCGCCCTTGCTGTGCAGGAACCACCACGAGGTTGCGTCGGGGTCGGGGGCCACCAGCGTGATGTCCTCGAGATGCTGCTCGTAACGACGGTTGAGCCAGAGATTGTTGAAGCCGCCCATATCCATGTTCTTGATCTTGTAGGTAATGCCGATCTGGCTGACCATAGCAGCGACCAGCTCCAGCTCCCTGCGCAGCCAGTCTTTGTCGGAAGTGATGACCTCGACCTCGTAGCCTTTCACGCCGGCCTTGGCCATGAGTTCCTTCGCCTTCTTCAGATCGCCGTTCTTCGGGTACTTCAGCACGGGTGCGCGATGCCCCATGTAGCCGGCCGGGATCTGGTTGTCGGTGACGATCGCCTCACCGTAGTAAATTTCCTTGACGATCGCCTCGCGATCGATGGCATAGGAGATCGCCTGCCGCACCAGCTTGTTCTGGTAAGGGAGATCGGGGCGGGCGGTCAAGTTGAACTGCTGGTAGTCCCAGGTCCAGCCCTGCGTCGACTTGACGGCGAAATTGGCGTTCTTGCGGAGGTCGCCCAGACCCTTGGGGTCGGGGTGGGTGATGAAATCAAACTCGTTCTTGACCAGCGCCTGCATGCGGGTGGTCGAGTCGGGGATCGCCAGATAGAAGATCTTGTCGAGTTTGGGGAAACCCCGATTCCAGTAATCCGGATTTTTCGCCAGCACGATCTCCGTGCCACGCTTGCTCTCGATCTGGAACGCGCCATTGCCAACTGGCGTGGCGCTGTAGGCCTGGTTGCCCATTTCCTTGTGCGCCTTGGCGCAGATGATGAGGCCGCCATATCCCATCGTGACGCCGGGAAAGGCGCCGAAGCGTTGCTTGGTCTTGACCTCAACCACGTACTTGCTGACGACCTTCATGGTGTCGAGCGGGAAAAGAGCCGTACCAATCTGGAAGCTCTTCGACTCGAGATGGTAGTTCCACGTGTAAACCAGGTCTTCGGCCGTCAGTTCGCCGAAGCCCTTTTGCCACTTCACGCTCTCCCGCAGCTTGATGCGCCAGGTCTCTGGTGTCGGGTTGGCCCACTCAAGCGCCATCAGTGGTTCGATGGTGCGCTTGGCGAAGTTGGTCTTCACCAGACCGTCGAAGATGTTGTAGACGATCAGCCCGCCCTGGATGTCCCAGCGGACGACCGGGCTCAGGTTGCCGAATTCGCCACCGAACACGCCGACCTTGAGATCGCGGCGCCGGCTTTGGGCCAGCGCCGGCGCTCCCCCGGCGCCAAGCAGGGCGCCGGTGCCGAGGGCTCCCAGGATTACGCCGCGACGCTTGGGATCATGACCAGTTGGGGTGTTGGGCATCTCGTTCATTGTCGTCTCCTCTAAGACAAGCGATTTCGAATACCTCTGAAGCCATCGATCGCATGTCGCGCCAGCTCGACATCGCAAATCCCGGCCTGCCCGCAGGCCCGCAACGCAGATCGAACCTGGGCGAAGTAATAATGTACCTTGTGTCAAAGCGTTGTCCGTGTCAAGAAGACTTTGATTGACCGTACGCCCAAGCCCACGTTCAAACGATTATAGACACTAACAAGTTCAGTTTTGTCAAATACTGCGAAGACTTTAGCGTGCGGAAGCCAAAGCGGGAATGATGTTGAAGCGTGTGAGGGAACAGGCGGCGGCGATAGCCGCACGAGCAATGCGGGTGAGGTAGTAGCGATAGGTATGCGAAACTTTCTTGATCAGTCCATGCAAGTTGTTCCGTCCCTTGATAAATCCGCCGCTCTGACCCAAGCTATTTCGGATGAAACAAATTCGCGTTGGTGGCGCAGTCGGTGCTACGTCGAATCGTTTCGTAGCGTCAGCAGTTTAAAATTCAACGCGCCGCGATGGTCGGATTGTCAAATATCGGCCCAATTGTCGAGCTTCAACTTCGGGACCCGGGAAAATTCGCGCGAATTGTTGGTCACAAGCGTGGCATTCACGGCCAACGCGTGGGCCGCGATCATGGTGTCGAGCGCGCCGATAGGCTCGCCGCGCCGCTCAAGTTCGACGCGCAGTTGTCCAAAGACCCAGATACATTTCTCGTCAAACGGCAGAATTTGCATTGGTGCGAAAAATAGTTCGAGCCCGTTGCGGTTGCGCTTTGATCCGCTTTTCACAATGCCATACGTCAATTCGGATGCCACGACGCTGGAAATGCCGATCTGGCCGGCTTGATACTGTCTGAATCTTTCGATGACATTGGCAGGCTTTTGATTGATGATGTAGATGCAGATGTTGGTGTCCAGCAATATCATTCGACGATCGCCGCTCTTGGTTTCTGCGCGGGTTGATCACGAACCAAGACAAAGCCGGGCTCAATTGCGGCCAGCGCCGTCTCAAGAATTTCCCAGGGTTGATCGAATGGCAACAGCAACACGCCGTTTCCTACGTGCTTGACGGCGACTTGCGTGCCAGTGAAGCGATACGCCTTGGGCAGACGGACAGCTTGACTGCGGCCGGACTTGAACAAACGGGCGGTATCCATGATCATCAGCCTTGAAATTTGTTAGATGCCAATGATATCCATCGATATCCATCCGTACCACGTCAGTCAAGATCGGCGTTGGCCAGGTGCAGGGCGGGAACATGCGTTCGGGAATTGAAGCCGCGGTGCATTGGCGCCCCTCCAGTTGGCTTGCTCGATTCGTTTTCGCGGTAGCTCTTGCGGGGTCGGCTGAATGCGTGAACGCGGCCCCCGACGAGGCCGGATACGGCGCCGCCGAGGGGTATCCGGTCGGGACCCGCTTGAACTGGTTTCAAAAGCCTTTTCTGGTCGGGTCTTTTTCCGCAATGGACCGGATCTTCCCGGTGCGCGCAGTCAGGGCTGGCGGCGTGCCGCGCGCCCTTCCGTCGGCGGAAAAGCCATTCGACTGGCCGGGCATCGCACAGTACCTCGCGGAACATCCCGCTACCGGTCTCCTGATCGTCAAGGACGGCAGGATACTTGCCGAGCACTATCAGTATGGCCGCAAACCCGAAGACCGCTTCACTTCGTTTTCGATGGCCAAGACACTCGTCGGCCTGGCTGTGGGCGCCGCGATTGCGGATGGCCGCATCGAGTCGATCGACGATCCGGTCGACAAGTATGAACCCGCACTGACCGCGAGCGCCTGGCGCGGCGTTGCGATTCGCCATGTGCTCAACATGGCAACGGGTGTCAGGTTCGACGAGACCTACGACTCGCCCAACACCGATATCGCCAGGCTCTCGCGTCCATGGACCCGCGCTGAAGGCACGCTGTTGTCCGAGCTCAGGTCATTGACCGCGCGTGACGGCGGCGCGGGCGATCGCTTCAAGTACGTGTCGGCGAATACCCAGGTCTTGGCCCATGTGCTCGCGAAGGCGACCGGCAAGCCGGTTTCAGACTACATCGGCGAGCGGCTTTGGGCGTTGATGGGCGCGGAGGCCGATGCCGCCTGGATCATCGACCCGGGCGGCATGGAAGCCGGGTACTGCTGCCTGTCGGCCCGGTTGCGCGATTACGCGCGTCTGGGATTGCTCATGCAGGACGACGGCGTGATCGACGGCAAGCGCCTGCTTCCTGCCGGGTGGATCGAATCCGCGACGACGGTGCGCTTGCAGGACGGCCATCTGCAACCCAGGCGCGCGACGCCCTATTTCGGCTACGGCTACCAGACCTGGGTCTTCCCGGATCAGCTCGGTTTCGCCTTGCTCGGCGTGCGCGGCCAGGCGGTGTTTGTCCATCCGCCGCTCAAGCTTGTCATGGTGCAGACCGCGGTATGGACAAAATCCTCCGACCCGGAACTTGCGCGCGCGCGTGACCGGTTCTGGCGCAGCCTGATCGACCAGGTGCGGCGCATGTGAGTTCTCAATCGGTGTGCCATGCTAAGTTCACGCTCCCAAGCTCGATGAGACAAGCCCTGATGCGTGCCGCCCTGCGTTCGGTTTCAATCACCAAGGCAATCGTGCCTTTCATGCTGGCGCTGGCGGCGTGCGCATTGCCCGGCGCATCCGCGCATGCCCAGGCCTATCCGAACAAACCGATCCGTTTCATCATCCCTTACCCCGCCGGCGGCGGCACCGATGTGGTGGGACGGCTCATCGGCGCAAAGCTGACCGACGCCTGGGGCCAGCAGGTAGTGGTCGAAAACCGGGTCGGCGCGAGCGGCATTCTGGGCAACGACTTAGTGGCCAAGGCCACGCCGGACGGCTACACCGTACTGATCGGCATCACCACCCTGGTGCAGATGCCGCACCTGAATTCGAAATTGCCCTACGACGTATTCCGCGATTTCGCGCCGGTGGCGCAACTGGCGCTGTCGTCGAACCTGTTCGTTGTGCCGGCCGCTTCGCGCGCCAACAGCCTGAAGGAATTCATCGCGCTGGCGCGGGCCGAGCCGGCACGCTTCGGCAGCTACGGCACCTTCGGCGCCGGCACCACCTCGCACCTGCATGGCGAATTGTTCAATCTGCAGACTGGACTGAAGCTTGCCCAGGTGCCCTACAAGAGTGGCGCGCCGCTGGCCACCGACCTGATGGGCGGCCAGGTGCCTGCCGGCTTTCTCGACCTGGCTTCGGCCCGTGCCCATATCGCCGGCGGCCGCATGAAGTTCCTCGCCATTTCCGGCAACAAGCGCTATGCGGTGTTGCCGGATGTCCCGACGTTCGCCGAACAGGGCTTGAAAGACTTCGAAGCTTCCGGCTGGTTCGCCATGTTCCTGCCGGCCAATGCGCCGCGCGAGATCACGGCCAGACTGGCGGGTGAAGTCACGCGCATCCTCAAGCTGTCGGACGTGGCGGGGCGCATCAACGACATGGGGTTGCTGGCGGCCGATGCCAGCCAAGACGCGTTCGCGGCGGTGATGAAGAACGACTACGCCGTATGGGGGCGGGTGGTGCGCGACGCGCAGATCAAGCTGGAGCAGTAGCCGCGCGGCGCTTGAGGCTTGGCGCCCGGACAAATCACTTGGTGATCGCCGGCCGTGGCTTCGGTCCGGGTTGGACGCGCGCCATTCGCGTCAGGATCGATAGACGCCGCTCCTGCATTTGAAAGCGTTCGTGACCCGCAGCCTGCTTCGCCGGCGAATATTGCGCTTCCCGCATGAGTACCCGATTGGGCGCCTCGGCGGGGATCTTGCCATCGGCCTCGCTGGCGTCCTGCGGCTTGATCCATTCCGTGTCGGCGGCGCAGGCCTTCCAGCTGGCGTCGGCGGCCTCGCCGCTGGCTTGGGTGAGCACGTAGATCAGGGAACGGCAGTGACAACTCAGGTATGTAAAATATGTTTTTACTTTGACTCTATTTAAGAGACAATACGTAAATGAAAAAAGCAGGAAGTCCTGCATCGACTCCGGTTCCACGCGCGCCGCGAGCGGCGTTGCGCTTTATCGAGCGCTGTCAGGCCGCCGGCCAAGTCCATTTCACACTGCCCGAACTGACGGCCGCCACCGGCCTTAGCACTAAAGCCGCGCGCGAGCAGCTTGCGCACCTCAAGGGACTTGTGACCCGGGTGTCGCCACGGCTGGATTTCTTTCTCATCGTAAGCCCTGAACAACGCCCGATGGGCGCGCCGCCGGTATTTTGGTGGCTCGACGCTTTCTTCAAGGCGCGCAACCGGCCTTACTACGTCGCACTACTTTCCGCTGCCGCCGAGCATGGCGCCTCGCCGCACGCGGTGCAGGCGGTGCAGGTGATGACCGACCGGCCCATGCGCGAACTCGTGGTCGGCCGACTCCGGCTACGATTTTTCGTCAAGAAGCACCTGATCGGGGCGCCGATAGCGCTGCTGAATCCGGCCCATGCGCCGCTTCTTGTCAGTACGCCCGAGATGACCTCGCTCGACCTGCTCGGCTATGCGCATCGAATCGGCGGTGTCGGCCGCGCATCGGAGGTGATTGCTGGACTCCTGACGCGATTCAGGAAAGGCGATTTGCGAAAAGCGCTGGCAGCCGGCGCCGAGACGCCCAACGTTCAGAGATTGGGATACGTTCTGCAGGAGCTTGGCCGGCCCGACTTGGGCGATGTGGTCGCCCAATATCTGCCGAGCCGCAAAGCACTTGTTCCGCTGCAAAAGGGGATGTCCAGTTCGCCGCGGACCCCTGGCGCGATCTCAGAACGCTGGTCGGTCCGCGTCAATGCCTGGTTGAAGGACGGCTCCACTTGACGCCGCTGACACGTCAGGACGTGCTTGCTCACCAGTCGCAGGTTCCCTGGCCTGTGTTGCATCAGGTCGAGCAGGACCTCCTGCTTTGCCGTGCCATGTTTGCCATATTTGAAGACAAATTCCTGTCAACGCAGGTCGCGATGCGCGGCGGAACCGTTCTCCACAAGGTTCATCTCGCGCCGGCTGCGCGGTATTCGGAAGACATCGACCTGGTGGTTGTGGGAAACCGGCCGCAGGCGCACATCAGCGCAGCGCTTAAGCGGGTACTGGAAGACCCATTGGGGAGAAAGCAAACCTCGGTCTGGGCATCCTTGCGCTTGGCTGTCCGCAATCTGGCCAAGGCATCGCGCGTACTTCGCATCACGTATCAGGTGCCTGCCGTCAGCGAGCCCGGCAGAATTCTCAACGTCGT
>JAYVST010000043.1:0-2332 GCA_043775255.1 Burkholderiales bacterium | reverse complement strand
TTTCCGTCAGCGCGTCCGCGATCCATGCGGCCACGCCGGGCAATGCGACCACCCGCTCGATGTAGGTGGTGATCGCCGGCGGCACCGGCAAGGCATAGGTGCGGATGCGCATGCAGACCGGAGCGAAATAGGCGTCGGCGACCGAAAATTCGCCGAACAGGAGCGGCCCGCCATGCGTCTTCAGCAATTCGCTCCACAACTCGACGATCCGCTCCAGATCGGCGCGCACCGCCGGCTTGTCGCGCATGACCAGTGCGCCGATGTCCGGCAGGCGCGCTTCGATGTTCATCGGGCAGGCGCCGCGCAGGGCGGAGAAACCGGAATGCATTTCCGCACAGACGCTGCGCGCACGGGCGCGGCGCGCCGCATCGGCGGGCCACAGCGTACGTTCCGGGAACTTCTCCGTCACGTATTCGGCGATGGCCAGCGTGTCCCAGATCGCCAGGTCGCCGTCGACCAAGGTCGGCACCTTGCCGGCCGGATTGACCCCGGCGATGGCCTGTTTGAACGATGAACCCGGCGCGAACGAATCGAAGCGCACCATCACGGTCTCGAACGGAATCTGCGCCTGCTTGAGCAGTACCCAGGGCCGCATCGACCAGGACGAGTAGTTCTTGTTTCCAACGTAGAGCTTGAACATGAAACCTCCGATGAAGCGCGGCAATGCCCATGCGACGCCACGCTTGCAGATACCATAGCAGATGCGGGCGCTGCGCCCGCAAACGCCTCACCCAAAAGCAAACCCGCGCCCCCTGGAATACCTCGTCATCCTCGTCGTCGGCCTGACCGCCGGCACCGTCAGCGGCATCGTCGGCTTCGGCTCCTCGATCATGCTCATGCCGGTGCTGGTGATCGTATTCGGCCCGCTCGAAGCCGTGCCCATCATGGCGGTGGCGGCGCTGATGGCCAACCTGTCGCGCATCCTGGTGTGGTGGCGCGAGATCGATTGGCGCGCCACGGCGGTGTACTCGATCACCGGTGTGCCGGCGGCGGCGCTTGGGGCGCGCACCTTGCTGGTGTTGCCGCCGCGCCTGATGGAGGGCACGCTGGGCGTGTTTTTTCTCCTTATGATCCCGGCGCGACGGGCGCTCTTGGCGAGCGACTTCCGCTTGAAGTTGTGGCACCTGGCGATAGTCGGCGCGTTGATCGGTTACCTCACCGGCATCGTGGTATCGACCGGGCCGATCAACACGCCGTTCTTTCTCGCCTACGGCCTGACCAAGGGCGCCTACCTCGCCACAGAAGCGGCCGGGTCGCTCGCGGTCTACCTGAGCAAGGCGCTGGTGTTTCGCAGTTTCGGCGCACTTCCGCTGGCGGCCGTCGCCAAGGGGCTGATCATCGGCAGCACGCTGATGGCGGGCTCGTTCCTGGCCAAGCGCTTCGTCCTGCGCCTGGATGCGGACCGTTTCAGGTTGCTCATGGATGGCCTGTTGCTGCTTTCCGGTGTGACAATGCTGGTCGCGGCGCTGGTGTGAGATGACGTCGACAGGCGAGAGCGCCGCCATGACGGGAATGCAGAGCACCTGCCGGGTGTTGGCAACCATTCGAGGAGGCATCGATGATCATCCGCAACACGACGCAGCGACATTTCATCATCACCCTGTGCGGGGTGCTTTTGGCCGCTTGCGCCGGCGCGCCACCGGCACGGGTTGATTACGCCGCCATGGTGGCTGCCCCTGACCGCGAAGAGGCCGATCGGCAGATCGATCCGCGGCGCAAGCAGCCGCAGTTGATCGCGATGACTGGCGTGGCGCCCGGCATGCGCGTGCTCGACATGGGCGCCGGCGGTGGCTACACCACCGAGCTTCTGGCGCGCGCGGTCGGCGCCGGCGGAAAGATCTACGCCCAGGATTCGAAAGAAACCATCGCACGAGTGCAGCAACGCTTCGACGGCCGCATGAAAAAGCCGCTCATGGCGCCAGTCGAGCGGATCGTGCGCGACTTCGACGATCCGCTGCCGCCGGGTGTAGGCAATCTGGACCTCATCACCTTCTTTTTCGCCTATCACGACACCGGGTTCATGCCGGTCGACCGCGCGAAGATGAACCGCGCGCTGTTCGCCGCGCTCAAGCCGGGCGGCGTGCTGGTGGTGGCCGACCACGCGGCCGCAGCCGGCGCCGGGGTCGGCGTGGCAAAGTCCCTGCACCGCATCGAGGAAGCTCTGTTGCGCCGGGAAATCGAGGCGGCGGGCTTCCGGCTGGTCGAGGAAGGCCAGTTCCTGCGCAATCCAGGCGACCCGCGCGACGAGATCGTGTTCCGCGCCAAGGCGCCGGTGGACGAATTTGTGCTCAGGTTCATTCGGCCCTGAGGCGCCGGGTGGCGATCGGGGCCG
>JAYVST010000042.1:0-8568 GCA_043775255.1 Burkholderiales bacterium | reverse complement strand
CGCAGCACGAAATCGATCAGCCATCCCTTCGGCATGCCGAGCATCTCGCCCACCGAGGTCACCACCGCATGCCGCACCGCGGTACGAGCGATCACCTGCGCCACCACATGCGCCGCCCCCTCGAACGCGACGATCGCCACGGCGCCCGAGTCGACGAGCTGGTGCTCGAGTTCGCGCGCGGTGTAGAGCGGATTGACCGACACCACCACGAGCCCCGCGCGCAGGATGCCGAACAGCGCCACCGGATACTGCAGGATGTTCGGCATCATCACCGCCACCCGTTCGCCACGCGCGAGCCCCCATTCGGACTGCAGGAACGCCGCGAAGTCGCGCGATAGCCGGTCGACCTCGCCATAGGTGAGCGGCACGCCGAAGTTCTCGAAAGCCACCCGGTCGCGGCGGGGCGCCACGCTGGCGGCGAACATCTCGGGGATGGTGGCAAACGGCGGCCCGCCGAAGTCTCGGGCGACTCCCGGCGGGTAGCGATCCAGCCACGGCATGGCGTTGTCGACGGTCATCGGGTCTCCGGGAGCAGGTGGAGCGGATGCCGGGATCAGCCATTCGCCTGCCCCTATTCTTGCCGGTTGTCCCGCCGACGGCAATGCGTGACTATACGGGTGGCGCATGTTCCAATAGCAGCCGCCCGCCCTTGACATTAGAGGAACACCACTCTTGGCACAACCCAACTACCAGTACGAAAAACGCCAGCGCGATCTGGTCAAGAAAAAAAAGCAGGAAGAAAAGCGCCTCAAGAAGCTGAGCGAGCGCAAGCCCGAGCCAGGCGAAGAAACGGCGGCGGCGCCAGCCGAACCTGCCGAAGGCGGTACCGGTCCGGTCTAAGCAGTAGGTGTCGATATCCACGACGCCGCCGGCAGGCGGCCAACCGTCCTGGCGCCTGCCGCAGCCGGGTCGGTGGCATGCAGCCCGGCGGCAGCAGACCTGCGCCCACAGACTTGCACCCAATGACCGTCAGGTCTGACTCTGCTCCAGCCGGGCCTGGGCTCTTTCGAGAGCCTCGTACACATCCCATAGATTCGGATTGAGTTCGATCGCCCGCCTGAAATAGTCGACGGCCGCCTTCGGGTCATCGCGGTTGAGCCGGCAGTGCCCCATGCCCTCGAGCGCCCCGAAATGATTGGGATTGAGCTCGAGCGCTTTCTGGAAATCGCGATACGCGTTGTCCCAGTCGTCGAGCAGCACGAACACTTCGCCACGCCGATGCCATCCTTCGGCGAAATCCGGGCGCTGCTCCACCACTTCGGTCAGTTTGGCCTTTGCCTGCGCGTAGTCTTTCTGCTCGACCAGCGAGAGCCCGACCTGGAAGCTGTGATCGACCGAGAGGTCGTTGGCGCGCATCCAGATACCCCAGATCGATTGCTCGGCCACACCACGGATGATGTCTTCTTCGTCGCGCAGGGCGGCGAGCAACAGCGGGATGTCGTCCATGGTGCCGACATCGGCGAGGCGACCGTAGCCCTGGCGGCGTTTCTCGAGTTGCGGGCTATCGGTTTGCGTCAGCGCCTCGGTACGATTCATGAGGCCCCAAGCCCGCGCATCGTGCGCGGGCACCGCCAGTGCCAGCCCGAGCCCGGTCAGCAACCCGAGAACCCACGACCGCAGCCGCCCAGAATTGATCATTGCGTGACTCCTTGCCTGCCATGCCCCCCGCCAGCGAGACCGAGTGTGGACCCGGCGCCACCACGACACAAGAGGCGGCGGCGCGGTCGACGGCAGGGTGCGCCAGCATCCGGCCGGACCCGCCTGCCAGGGCTTCCCGCATCGGCGGATCCGCCTGCCGTACCAGGCGGCGCTCCATCCGGTCGAGCTTGGCGGCGATCTCCGCGCCGACCACCATCTGCGGGTTGGACGGTTCGAAGCCCTGCTCGCGCTCGCGCCGCGCGATGGCGCCGCGCGCGGTCTCGAACGCCTTGGTGAACGAATAGGTCTGCCGCAGCGCCTCGTCGAAGTAGGCCTTGCCGAACCAGGTGAGGTCCGAGTCGGCGCCACAGCCGAACGACGGGTGCTCGGCGTCAGCCGCGGTGATGATCAGCGTGCGCGGATCTTGCAGCGGTTCGATGAAGCCGCCCGCGTAGCACGCCGAGATCGCGATCACCCGCCAGCGGATGCCGGCTTCGTCGAGCATGGCCTTGAGCACCGCGGGCGTGAGATCGTCGAGTTCGAGCGGCCAGAACTCGAGGGCGAGATGGTGCGAGGCCGATCCGTGGGTGCTGATGTAGAGAAACAGCACGTCTTCGTCGCGATCCATCACCTCGGCAACCGCCTCGAGGGTGCGGCTGAGGCTGGTGACCGATGCCACGGGCAACACCAGCACGGTGCGTGGGTTGTTGACCAGCGCGACCATCCGGCCATCGGTATCGAACCGGGCACGCATGAGTTCGGTGGCAAGCCCCACTTCATTCATGAACACGTCTTCGGCGGCGTAGCCGGCGGCACCGACGAAGTAGAGATCTTCGACCCCCGGACGTTCGCGCTGGAGCGCTTCGAGCGCTTTGTCGAGCACTTCGCCCTGGCGGTAGAACGCCTGCTCGCGGCCGAGCGCGCCCGCGCCGACGCCGGATGGACTCGCTGCCTCCGGCTCCTCCCAGAGCGGCAAATACGGAATCCACCAGAACGGCAGCGCGACGATCACCGCAGCCCAGCCGGCACCCGCGAGGCGCGGCAGCCATCGGGTGCGCGTCAGGCGCACGGCAACGAGCCCCAGCGCTACCGCCCACCAGGCGAACACCACCGCATCGACGAGCGAATCGTCGACCGCCGGCAGCAGCCGGACCAGCGGTTCGCTTACCCCCAGCAGCGCCCACGCGACGTCGAACCATAGCGTGACCACCGACAGCGCGACGGCGATCGCGAGCAGCAGCGATGGCTGGCGGGCGAGCCTGGCGATGACCAGGCCGGCGAACAGCGCCAGCGGCACCGGCAGCAGCGCTCGCGGCACCGCGACCGGATCGAGGCTGCCGACGGTGCCGACTGCATAGACGTTGGCACCGATGCCGACCAGCACGTCGAGCAGCCCGATCAGCAGCAGTTGGGCCGGAAACGGACGCCAGCGGGCTGCCGCCGGTGGCAGCAGCACGGCGGCGCGCAGGCCGCACCACAGATTGACGCCGAGGTCGCGCACGACCCCGCGTGAAACCGGCGGACCGAACTGGCGGGTGGAAGCAATGTTCACGATGGATGGCGGCCCGCACCTGCCCGGCGAGGAGACCGGGGAACCGGAGCCGTGGCAGTGTCGGGCGCAGCTAACTACAATGCTCGGATATTTCGATTCTAACCGCCATCCGGACCATCACCATGCGCTGGTACATCGCGCCGCTGCTCGCGGCAACGTCGTTGCTATTCACCGTGTTCGCCACCGCGGCCGACTACCCGCTGGGCACCATGACCTGCGACGACATCGGCACCTTCGCCTCCGAGGTCATGGCGGCGAAGAAACAGGGCCTGAGCCAGGATAACGCCCTGGCCGCCCTCGAAACCCGCACCTATGGTGATCCGGTCGAAAAGAAGAACCTCACCGACGTGGTGAACATCCTGTACGGCAACCTCGGTCGCAACCTGGGCGTGAAAGTGGCCGGCGCGGTGATGAAGCAGGATTGCGAGTCCGGCCGCGCCAAGCCGTGATCGCGCCATCCGTCACGCCCCGGACGCCGACTCATGGCTGATCGCGCGCTGCCCCCGCCGGCCGTGCCCGGCATGGCCGTGGCCGACGTCGACACGCCGGCGCTGCTGCTCGACCTCGATGCGTTCGAACACAACCTCGACACCCTCGATCGCTCGCTCGCCGGCCGGCAGATTCGCCTCCGGCCCCACGCCAAGAGCCACAAGTGCCCGGACATCGCCCGCATCCAGTTGCAGCGCGGCGCCGTGGGGGTTTGCTGCCAGAAGGTGTCGGAGGCCGAAGTGCTGGTCGACGCCGGCATCACCGACGTCATGATCACCAACGAAGTGATCGGCGCCACCAAGCTCGCGCGCCTCGCCGCGCTGGCGATGTGCGCGCGCATCAGCGTGCTGGTCGACGCGGCCGAAGGCATCGACGCCCTGCAACAGGCCGCGGAGACGGTCGGCGCGCGTATCGACGTCCTGGTCGAGATCGACGTCGGCGCCGGGCGCTGCGGCGCGCAACCCGGCACCGCCGCCGCCGTGCTCGCGCAACACATCACCCGCCGGCCGAACCTGCGCTTCCGTGGCCTCCACGCCTATCACGGCGGGGCCCAGCATCTGCGCACCCCGGCCGAACGCGAACAGGCCATCGCCGCCGCCACCGCGCTGGTGACGGCCACACTCGCCGCGCTCTCGCGGGTCGGCCTCACCGCCGAGATCGTCACCGGCGCCGGCACCGGCACCTATCTCATCGAGTCCGGCGGTAGCGTGTACAACGAAATCCAGCCCGGCTCCTACGTGTTCATGGACGCCGACTACGCTCGCAATCTCGACGCCAGCGGCGTGCCAGTCAGCGATTTCCGGCAAAGCCTGTTCGTGCTCGCCACCGTGATGAGCCGCCCCGCGCCGACGCGCGCGGTGGTCGATGCGGGCCTCAAGGCGCACTCGGTCGACTCGGGCCTGCCGCTGGTCGCCGACCTGCCGGGCGCGCGCTTCACCCGGGCCTCCGACGAGCACGGCGTGGTCGAACTCGATGCCGCGCAGCCCTTGCCGCTGGGCAGCAAGATCCGGCTGATTCCCGGCCACTGCGACCCGACCGTCAACCTGCACGACTGGCTCGTATGCGTGCGCGACGGCATGGTCGAAGCGGTCTGGCCGATCGCGGGTCGCGGCGCCTTCTACTGATCGTCAACCACGGGATTCATCCATGGCAGCCCCGCGCTATCTCGGCTTCGACACGCTCGCACTGCACGCCGGCCAGCAACCCGACCCGCTGACCGGCGCACGCGCCACGCCGATCTACAACACCACTTCGTATGTGTTCCGCGACACCGACCACGCCGCGTCGCTGTTCAACATGGAACGCGCCGGGCATGTGTATTCGCGCATCTCCAATCCCACCTGCGCGGTGCTCGAGGAACGCATCGCGGCGCTCGAAGGCGGCATCGGCGCCATCGCCACCGCCAGCGGCCAGGCGGCGCTGCATCTGGCGGTGGCCACCATCGCCGGTGCCGGCTCGCATATCGTCGCCAGCAGCTCGCTGTATGGCGGCTCGCACAACCTGCTCCACTACACGCTGCGGCGCTTCGGCATCGACACCACCTTCATCGACGCCCGCGACCTCGACGCCTGGAAGAATGCCATCCGGCCGAACACCAAGGTGCTGTTCGGCGAAACATTGGGCAATCCCGGCCTGGTGGTGCTGAACATCCCGGCCATTGCCGAGATCGCGCACGAGGCCGGGCTGCCGCTGCTGGTCGACTCGACCTTCACCACGCCCTGGCTGATGAAGCCGCTCGATCTGGGCGCGCACCTGATCCATCACTCCGCCACCAAGTTCATCGGCGGGCACGGCGTGTCGATCGGCGGCCTGCTGGTGGATGGCGGCGTCTTCGACTGGGAGGCATCGGGGCGATTCCCGGAACTGACCGAGCCCTACGACGGTTTCCACGGCATGGACTTCCAGGAAGAATCCACCGTCGGCGCGTTCTCGCTGCGCGCCCGCCGTGAAGGCCTGCGCGACTTCGGCGCCTGTATGGCGCCGACCACGGCGTTCCAGTTGCTGCAAGGGCTCGAAACCCTGCCGCTGCGGATGGAGCGCCATGTGGCCAACACGCGCAAGGTGATCGAGTTCCTGATCGGCAATCCGGCGGTCGAATCGGTGAGCTACCCCGAATTGTCGTCGCATCCGGATCACGACCTCGCGCAGCGGCTGCTGCCGCGCGGCGCCGGCGCGGTGTTCACCTTTGCCATCAAGGGCGGCCGGCCCGCGGGGCGCAAGTTCATCGAGAGCCTCGAGGTGTTCTCGCACCTCGCCAACGTCGGCGACGCGAAGTCGCTGGTGATCCATCCGGCCAGCACCACGCACTTCCGCATGGACGACGCGGCGCTTGCCGCCGGCGGCATTGGGCCGGGCACCATCCGGTTGTCGATCGGGCTCGAAGACCCGCAGGATCTCATCGACGATCTGTCCGGCGCGCTGCGCCTGTCGCAGAAGAGCTGAGAGGGAGCCGCCATGCAACTCGCCATCCGCGACACCCACGCCTACGCCTACACCGGCGGCAAGGCTTTCGATCCCGCCCTGCCCACGCTGGTGTTCATCCACGGCGCCGAACACGATCATTGCGTGTGGGTGCTGCAAACGCGCTACCTCGCGCATCACGGCTTCGGCGTGCTCGCGCTCGACCTCCCGGGCCACGGCCGTTCGGGCGGGGCACCGCTCGACAGCGTGGAAAAGATCGCCGACTGGATCATCGCCGTGCTCGACGCGGCCGGCGTAGCGAAGGCCACGCTCATCGGTCACAGCATGGGTTCGCTCGTCGCCGTCGAATGCGCCGCGCGTTATCCCGACCGCATCGCGAAGATCGCGCTGGTCGGCACCGCCTTCCCCATGAAGGTGTCCGACGAACTGCTGACCGCCACCCGCGACAACGAGCCGATGGCGCAGGACATGGTCAACATCTGGTCGCACTCGGCCTACGCGCACTTTCCCGGCAACCCCGGCCCGGGCTCCTGGGTCATGGGCGGAAACCTGCGCCTGATGCAGCGGCAGAAACCCGGCGTGATGCACACCGACTTCGCCGCCTGCAACGCCTACGCGAACGGCATCGAGGCGGCGAAGCAGGTGCGCTGCCCGGCCCTGTTGATCCTGGGCAAGCGCGACCTGATGACGCCGCCGCGTGCCGCGAAAGAAATCATGGGTGCGCTCGCCGACAAGCGCAGCGTCGAGATCGCCGGCTCGGGCCACGCCCTGATGGCCGAAAAGCCCGACGAGGTACTGGAGGCGCTCAGGGCATTCCTGTGACGCCGTGAAGCTGAAACGCCACGACAACGTCGTCGAGCACGTGGCGGAGTTGCTGTCGCCGCTCGGCACCGTGCGCACGCGGGCGATGTTCGGCGGCCACGGCATCTACGTCGACGAGGTGTTCATGGCGATCATCGCCAACGACACGCTCTGGTTCAAGGTGGACGACGGCAATGAGCAGCCATCGCCCGCCATATGGTCGAGCAGTTCCCGGAGACCATCGATTTCGCAGGATCACGGCATCGAGTGCTGCCATTGTGCTGACACACCGAAGTGGAGAGAAAGTCATGGAAGTCGCGATCCGCAAAATGGGCAATTCGCAGGGCGTTCTGATCCCGAAACCAATCCTTGTGCAGCTTGGGCTGGAGGGCACCGCAGATCTGCAGGTGCGCGACGGCGTGATCGAGATACGCGCGATCCGCCGCAACCCTCGGGAGGGATGGGCTGCCGACGCGCATAGGATTGCAGCGCAAGACGGCAATGCGCTGGTCTGGCCCGAATTCGCGAACGAGGGCGACGCCGAACTGGTCTGGTGATGAAGACCGGCGAGATCTGGCTGGCACAACCCGACCCTGCCGTGGGCAGCGAGATCCGAAAAACGCGGCCGTGCGTTGTGATCTCGCCGGACGACATGAATCGACATCTTCGCACAGTGATCGTGGCGCCAATGACCACAGGGTCGCGACCCGCAGGCTTTCGAGTGGCGCTCACGTTCCAGGGCAAACAAGGTCTCGTCGTGCTGGATCAGATTCGCACAGTTGATCGGGTGCGTCTGGTCAAGCGCCTGGGAGCGTTACGCCCGCCGACTCTCGCGCTTACCTTGCAAACCCTGCAAACGATGTTTGCGCCCTGATGCCTCACTCCCCGCCCGCAAACCGCACCGCATAGATCGGCGGCAGATTCGCCGCCGCGCACTCCCACGATTCGCCCTGGTCGGCCGAGACCCACAGCCCGCCCGAGGTCGAACCCATGGCGAGACGCTCACCGCTCGCGTCGACATCGAGACCGTGCCGGTAGACGAGGTCGTAGCACGCGGTCTGCGGCAGGCCGGCACCGAGCGTATCGAAGGTCTTGCCACCATCGCGGGTTCGATTCACGACGAGGCGCGCGTTCACCGGCACGCGCCTCTGGTCGCTGACCGCGGGCACGAACCACGCGACGTCCGGATCGCGTGGATGCACCGCCACCGCGAAACCGAAGCTCGACAGCGGCGCGGCGATGATCTCGGTCCACGGCTCGCCGGCAATCGCGCGCTTGAAGATGCCGCAATGGTGCTGGGTCCACAACACGTTCGGGGCAGCAGGACTGGCGACAATCCGGTGCGGGTCCTGCACGTCGGGATCGCCCTGCTGGCCGGGCGGCCTGAAATCGGCGCGCATGCCATGCGCGATCTGGCGCCAGCTATCACCACCGTCATTGGTATGCCAGACACCGGCGCACGACACGCCCACCGGCACCCGGCGCCCGGCGCCCGTCGCGCGGGTCCACCACGATCGAATGGATGCCGGCCTGCTCGAAGCCACCGCCAACCCAATGCACGCGCTCGCGCCGATCCCATAGGTTGCGGTTCAACCGCCACGACGCGCCATGATCGTCGGAGCGAAACAAGCCACCGGGAATGGTGCCGGCCCACAGCACGCCGGGTT
>JAYVST010000041.1:0-3651 GCA_043775255.1 Burkholderiales bacterium | reverse complement strand
GCGAACGCGCAAACGCTCAGGTGGCGCTGGCTCGGGTTCACCGGCGCGGTGCTCAACGTGATTCCGTTCTTCTGGTTCTTTTCCACCACGCTGACCGGGCTGGCGTTTATCCATTACGCGCTCGATGCGCTTGCCTCGACGCGCGGCAAAGAGGCATCGAAAATCGAATTCGCATCTGCGAACGGCAATACCCAGAAGGAACTCCCTGCATGAAATTCGGACTCATCATCATCGGCGACGAAATCCTCTCCGGCAAACGTGCGGACAAGCACATGCCGAAGATCATCGAGCTGCTCAAGGCACGCGGCCTGCAACTTTCGTGGGCCGAATATCTGGGCGACGATCGCGCCCACATCGTCGAGACCTATCGCGGCACTTTCGCAATGGCCGCCTCGGGTGAATGGTGCATTTTCAGCTGCGGCGGCATCGGCGCCACGCCGGACGACCACACGCGCCAGGCCGCCGCCGAGGCGCTCGGCGTGCCGCTGCAACTGCACCCCGGCGCGGAGGTGCACATCCGCGCCCGCGCCGTCGAGATGAACTGGGAACTGACGCCGCAGCGCCTGGCCATGGGCGAGTTTCCGACCGGCAGCGACATCATCCCCAACCCTTATAACCGCATCGCCGGCTTTTCCATCGGGCACCACTATTTCGTGCCGGGTTTTCCGGTGATGGCTTGGCCAATGGCCGAGTGGGTGCTCGACACGAACTATCAGGCGCACTTCAACCACGCGCCGTATCTGGAGAAATCGATCTTCGTGCTTGAACTGGGTGAATCGCAGGTCATCGACATGATGGTCGAGGCTGAAAAGACGCCTGGTCTGAAGACCTTCAGCCTGCCTTCGGTGGGCGACGACAAGACGCCGCGCCATATCGAACTTGGCGCCAAGGGCGAGCCGCACGCGGTCGAAGCCACACTGGAAGCCTTCAAGAAGGGCGTCGAGGCCCAAGGTGGGGTGTGGAAAGCCGAGTTGAAATAGCGCTCGCGCGTGCCGTACATTGACGGGGCTTTGCGCTGCGGTGCGCTACACGAGGCAACCGATGACAGCGCAGGTCGCATCAAAGCAGGCCTCGGCAACGTAGCTCCCGGCAACGCAGTACCCGGTAACGCAACTCACGTAGTTTCCTTCGCAAGGAGCATCCACATGGCAACCCCCTCGCAAGCCGACAAGGCCGCACGATTCGAAGCCCTGCACCGGGGTCCGCGCGCGTTGATCATCGCCAACCCGTGGGACGCCGGTTCCGCGCGCGTGCTGGCGGGCTTGGGCTACCAGGCGCTTGCCACCTCCAGCGGCGCTTCGGCGGCAGTCCTTGGCCGGCGCGACGGCAAGGTGTCGCGCGAGGAGGCCATGGCGCACGTGCGGGCGATCGTCGAGGCCACCGATCTGCCGGTCTCGGCCGATCTCGAAAAAGGCTTCGGTGACGCGCCGGCCGACGCCGCCGAGACCATTCGCCAGGGCGCCGCTGCGGGGCTGGTAGGCGGCTCGATCGAGGATGCCAGCGGCAATCCGGCCAAACCGCTGTTCGACATCGGCCAGGCTGTAGAGCGGGTCGCCGCTGCGGTGGAAGCCGCGCGTAAGTTGCCGTTCCGCTTCATGCTCACTGCACGCACGGAAAATTTCCTGCGCGGCAATCCGGATCTGGCCGACACCATCGCCCGCCTGCAGGCGTTCGAGAAGGCCGGCGCCGACGTACTGATGGCGCCGGGCCTGCCCGATCTGGCGGCGGTGCGCGCGGTATGCGCGGCCGTTTCGAAGCCGGTCAACTTCATGGGCGGGATTCGCGGCAAGTCGTTTTCGGTGGCCGAACTTGAAGCCGTCGGCGTGCGCCGCATCAGTCTGGCCACGTCGCTGTATCGCGCGGCGATCACCGGGCTGATCGACGCCGCGCGCGAGGTGCACCTACACGGCACCTTCGGCTACCTCGATCACACCATCGTCACGCCCGATCTCAACGCTTACCTGCAGGCGTAGGCGCGATCCGCAGCGCGGCTTGTCTGCGCTGCACGGCCATGCAAATAAAAAAGCCCGGCGAACAGCCGGGCTTTTTTAGCGACCTGCGTCGCGAATGTCACTGCTGCTCTACTTGCGCTTCGACGCCGCCTTGGTTGCAGCGACGACGGTGTTGGCAGCCGTCGCAGTGGCGTTGGCGAAGTTCGATTCGGCCAGATCCACGGCTTGCTTGACGACCTTGGTCGCATTGTCGTAGGCCGAGGTGGCCGCGGCCATTGCCGACTTCATCGCGGCGACGGCGGATTCGCTGCCGGCCGGCGCGCTCTTGAGCGACTTGTCGAAAAGGGTGGCGAATTCCATTTGCGCAACAGCGGTCTGCTCTTCAGCGGCGCGCCGCAGGGCGGCCTGGCTTTCGGCGACGATGCCGTAGACATGGCGCGAATACGAAATCGATTTCTCGAACGAAGGCTGCGTCAGCGAAGCGTTGAGCGCGAGCAGTTCTTTCGGGTCCTTGATTTCGAGCATGGCGCGGGTGCTTTCGGTGGCGTCGTCGAACATCGCCTTGGCGGTGGCGACATTGAGTTCGGCAAGCTTCTCGAAGCCTGCGAAGCCGGTGCGCGCGATGGAGAAAAAGCTTTCGATGCCGGCTTTGCTGGCTGCGGCGAATTGTTCGTTGGTGACGGTCATGATGGTTTCCCTCGAATGGTCGGTGTTGTGTCAGGTTTGGTAAGTGAGCACAAACCTAGCGAACTTCGCGTCTTGTTTGTGCATTGCACAAAAACGAATTATAGAGAGGGTTAGACGTATGTCAAGCATTTTTTTGCGGCGGCGCAGCATTTTTTCGAGTAATTTATAACTACATGATTATTAATACTTTATTTCCAGCCGCGCATGTTCCAGCCGTGCAAGCAGGCGTAGGCGACGTGCGAGCAGGCATGGGCGGCGTGCGAGCAGCCTGTCGGACTTAGGAAGCGTCGAAAGCGAAAATCGGCCCCAGCGAGAACAGTTTTTGCCGCATTCGCCGCCCCATGGCCCGGCTATGGACAAGAAGGCGGTGAAAAATGGACCGCTGCGGCCGATTTGCTCACCGACGTTCCCCAAGTCCGACCGGCTGCTAGACTTCGAAGTTGTCACGCCCGATCCGCCGCGCTTTGCTGCATGGTCGTGAAGGGCTGGGGCGCCTCCGCCGTCGTTCATGAATCCGCCCTCCTCGCTTAGCCCCGACAGAACATCGCTGTTTATCAGCGCCACCCCAGCGCTGTTCGTGGTGCTGTGGGCCACCGGCTTCGTCGGCGCCAAACTCGGTCTGCCGTACGCGCCGCCGCTCAAGTTCCTGCTCTGGCGCTTCGCGGTGGTGATCATGCTGATGACGCCGTTCGCGCTTCTCACCGGCGCGGCCTGGCCGCGTGGCCGAAAGTTCGCGCATGTGGCCGTGGCCGGCATCCTCCTGCAGGGGGGCTACCTGGCCGGCGTTTTCGTGGCGATTTCACTCGGCTTGAGCGCCGGCTTAGCCGCACTTATCGTCTCGACCCAGCCGATTCTCACTGCAGTGGCCGGGCCGCTGGTGGGTGAACGGGTCAACGCGCGCCAATGGGCGGGGCTGGCATTGGGCTTGATCGGGGTCGCCATGGTGGTGTCGAACAAGATCGGCTTTGGCGGGTTTGGCTGGGAAGCGGTCGCGTCCGCACTGGTTGCCCTC
>JAYVST010000040.1:0-3536 GCA_043775255.1 Burkholderiales bacterium | reverse complement strand
GATGCCGGCGTTGTCCATCATGCGGATGCGCGCGTCGTAATCGAACATCGGTGGCACCGGCGTCATGAAGGGCGCGCCGTCGAGGTGGATGGCCTCCAGTCCGCCGCGCACCGCCTTCATGGAATAGCGCGGCGCGCCGTGCTCGCGCAGGGCCGCAACCCATTGGTCGGACAACATGTGGGTATGCACATCGATCACCGGGCTGGTCATGGTTTTTGCCTCCTTGCTTGGACGGGCCGGATTCGGCCGTTCTCCGGGTGCTTTGTCACCGGCCTTGGGGGCGCATGCCCGGCCGCATCGAACTTGTAGCGCACCGATGCACCTGCTGCCGGTATCGGGATGGCCAGGTTCCTGCTCTGCTTCACCTCGAACCGGCGAAGCGGCCATGCCAAGCCTGAGTGAGAATCCGGATGATGCCTTCCAAAAAGATTGTACACAAGCGGACATTTCGACTGCGAATGGTTCGACCGCGAGCTGCGACCGGAGTGCGCCCTTTCTGGCCCACGACGGCCCACGACGGCCCACGACGACGCGTCCCGAATGTTGATGGTTACAATGCGCTTCCCAGGAGCAGTGGGCGCCACCAATTCTTCAATACCGATGAAGACCGGACTGTGCGACCAACATGACGAGCGCCGCCGATAGCCTGCGTGCGGTCTGCGCCCGCATCTCCCGCTGGTTCGCCTGGGGCGGCGGCGCACTGATCCTGGCCTCCGCAGTGCCGATCACGCTCGACGTGATGTTCCGCAACCTGACCAAATCCACCTTCTTCGAAAGTTTCGAAGCTGTCGGGTTACGCCTTCGCGATTTCCACTTCGTTCGGCCTGGCGTTCGCGTTTTTCTCCAAGGCGCACATCCGCATTGAAGTGGTCTACAACTTCTTGCCCAGAACGGCACGCGCCTGGCTCGACGTCCTGTCCGTACTGACACTGGCGGCGATCGCCGTGACGCTGGCGTACTGGTGCACCCAGGCCCTGCTGCAAAGCGTCTCCTCCGGTGCGCGTTCGAATTCCAGCCTTGGCTTGCGCATCGCCATACCGCAGGCGATCTGGCTGCTGGGCCTGGCATGGTTCGCCTTCGTGGTGACAGCCACCGGCGTCGTCGCCCTGGCATGCGCGCTGCGCCGCCGCATCGACGCGATCACCGCCGAGTTGGGCGTAAGCACGCTCGACGAAGAGATCGCCGCCAGCGCCGACTACGTGAAGTCCTGGAACGACACCGTCGGCAAGGTTGTCAACCTGACCGCCAAGGCCAACTAGCCCGGGCACGGCTGTGACCGGCACCTGGAAAACGTTCGAAGAGGCGTCGCTTTCGCGCGAGTCGTTCGCGGCGCTTCTCGAGAACCGCATCCCTGCGCTGCGCATCCGCGATTTCGCCACGCTTAGCGAGTGCGCCGCCTACGCGCCGACTGCGGGCGACGTGGTGCTCTTCAATGCACGCAATCCGCATGAGGTCGCCGGCGGGCCGGCAGACCAGGGGCGCGACCGCATCGGCATCGGCTCGTTCATCGGCCGCATGCCGGATCGCTCGCTGATGCTCTGGTCGTAAGCGACAGCAATCCCTGCGGCGGGTGCTGTCAGAGCCCGCTTTGCACCGGCGGCGCGTCCCACGCGGCTTCGCCCGCCAGCCATCTGGCGCCGCGCCCGTACAGGGCCTGCACCACCTCGCCCTTCAAGCCCGGCATGTCGGTCTTGATCTTGAAGCCGATGCGGCTTTGCAGATAAGCCAGGTGCCGGTAGCCCTCGGGAAACGAGGCCAGCAGTGTCTGGTCGAGTTTGAGGTGCACGCCCGGATCGAGCACATCCATGCGGTCCTTCTCGTAGATCGGCTGACGCCGCACGATGCGCCAGGCGCCGGCGCGCTTCTCGAAGAAGTCGTAGAAGCGGCCGGTACAGACCACATCGACCACGACGCCATCGACCGGGGCGCGCTGGTTGATGGTCATCTTGGTCTGCGCGATCGCGCGTGAGCCCTTGACATCGACTGCGGTGCCGCCGAGAAAATGCAGGATCGAGACGCCCTTGTCGAAGCCGGCACGGGAGACTTCGATGAAGGCGGCGGCCGGCCCCTGGAACCAGGTGGCGCTCATCCAGCCGTCGTCGTGCCAGACGGTACGAAAGCGCTCCCAGTCGCCAGCGTCGCGCCAGACGGCCCAGTTCTGCACGGTTTCGACAATGGCCAGTTTGTCGATCAGGATGGTCTCCATTTGTGTTCGTCTCTCGAATCAGGAATAAATTGCGATCATTCGGGTCGCGGAGTATACGCGGCGCCATTTTCGGCGCGTGCGCACAAATAACGGAGGCAGCATGAATTTTCAGGCAACCTGGCCGGCCATTGCGGCCGGCCTTTGCATCGCACTCGGCAGCGCCAT
This sequence comes from Burkholderiales bacterium, assembly GCA_043775255.1. Classification (GTDB taxonomy): domain Bacteria; phylum Pseudomonadota; class Gammaproteobacteria; order Burkholderiales; family JAEUOS01; genus JAEUOS01. The sequence goes on along the minus strand of JAYVST010000040.1, from coordinate 1,165 downwards.
GCCGGCGACAGCGCAGGACTATCCCTCCAAACCGGTCAGGATCATCGTGCCGCAGCCGCCCGGCGGCGGCTTCGATTCGACCGCTCGGCAACTGGCCGACAAGCTCGCGCCCCTCTTCGGGCAACCGGTGGTGGTGGAAAACCGACCCGGCGCCGGCACCCTGGTGGGCACCGAAGCGGCCGCCCGTGCGCCCGCAGACGGCTACACCCTGCTGATGGGCGCCCTGTCGAACCTGGCGCTCAACCCGGGCCTGTACGCGAAGTTGCCATACGACCCGCTGAAGGACTTCACCCCCATCGGCCTGGCGGTCAGCTATTCGTACACGCTGGTGGCGCGCCGCGACCTGCCGCAGAACACCCTCAAGGAGCTGATCGACCATGCGCGCGCCAATCCGGGCCGCGTGACCTATGCCTCCGGTGGCAATGGTTCCGGCCAGCACATCGCTGCGGCCGTCATGGCATACCTTGCCGGGGTGAAGATGGAGCATGTGCCCTACAAGGGCGCGCAGGCGGCCTACCAGGACACGATCGCCGGCCGTGTCGACGTGTTTTTCGACGTCACGCCGACGGCGCGCGCGCAGGTGGACGGCGGGTCGGTCAAGGCGCTGGCGGTCTCATCGCGCGAACGCCAGCCGGTGCACCCGAACGTGCCGTCGGTGATGGAAACCGGTGTGGCCGCGCTCGACATGGAAACCTGGTTCGGCCTGTTCGCGTCGGCGGCCACGCCGGCGCCGGTGCAGGCGCGCCTGCGCGGCGATCTTGCCCGGGTGCTGGCCATGCCCGAGGTGATCGACCGTTTCCAGAAAGGCGGCGGGCGCGCGCTGCGGCTGTCGCAGGCTGAAACCGAGGCCCTGGTCAGGCGCGATGTCGAGCGCTGGACCAAGGTGATCCGGGAAGCTGGCATCAAGGGCGATTGAGCGATGTCGTCCCGCGCCAGGCATTGCACAAAAATCATTGACTACGCCCAGTCTAAGCGCAACAATCCTTGGTTCGTGTTTATCGTTGGATAAATGCGTTGCCGTCCCGGCAACGCAACATACGGAGGAAAACAAATGAATCGACCACTCGGACTTACATGCCTGGCCGTTCTGCTTGGCTTCGGCGTCAACGCGCTTGCACAGCAGGCCGCGCCCGCCGCCGCACCGGCGGCTGCGGCCGCACCGCCG
>JAYVST010000039.1:0-10387 GCA_043775255.1 Burkholderiales bacterium | reverse complement strand
AGGCGGTGGCCGGCTGACAGCAGGTGGCCGGCCATGCTGTTGCCCATGATGCCCAGGCCGATGAAGCCGATGTCGAGTGTCTCGTTGCGTTCGCTCATGAAACGTATTCCTCAATTTTTGCCGCGCAGCAGTTCGCGCAGGTACATCGGGGTCAGGGGCTGGCGGTCGGCCACCACGCCGAACGGCGCCAGCGCGTCGTTGACGGCATTGCTCACCGCGCCGATGGCGCCCATCACGCCGCCCTCGGCCATGCCCTTCAACCCCGCCGGCGTCGAGCGGTTGGGCGTATGCATGGGCAGGATTTCGATGTCGGGCAGTTCGGCCGCAGTGGCCAGCATGTAGTCGGCAAAACTGCCGGTGAGGTTCTGGCCGGTGTCGTCGTATTCCACATGCTCGAACAACGCGCCTGACAACCCCATTGCGATCGCGCCGTGCTGCTGCCCTTCCACCACTGTCGGCGCGAGCAAGGTGCCGCAATCCTCGGCCACCAAGTAACGCAGGAGTCGGACGCCGCCGGTGGCGGTGTCGAGCTCGACTTCGCAAAAATGCGTGGCATTGGAGTAGGTCATCGGTGGCGGGTCGTAGGTCTTGTGAAATTCCAGCCCCGGGCTCATGCCCGCCGGCAGGACCAGCGGATCGAGGTAGGCGGTGCGGGCGATGGCGGCAAGGTCCAGCCTTGTCGCTTCCCATGCCTCACCCACGCACTGCTCGACAATGCCGTCGCGCAGGCGCAAGGCCGCAGACTCACGGCCGAGCAGTTTGGCCGCGATCGCCAGCACCTTGTCGCGCGCATCCTGGGCGCACAGGTAGAGCGTGCCGCCACCGGCGGTGCCGCCGCGCGCGCCGCGGCTGCCCATGCCGTAGGGGGCGATGTCGGTGTGGCCCAGATGAATGCGCACCTGATGCGGCGAGACGCCCAAGCCATCGGCCACCGCGTTGGACATGGCGCTTTCGTAGCCCTGTCCTGTCGGTCCCAGGCCCACCGCGGCGCTCACGACGCCCGAGGGTTCGATACGCACCCATGCTGCCTCGTGGCCCGAGCCCGGAATGCCGGCCGCCTTGTAGAAGGCCGAGCCGTAGGTGGTGGATTCGACCACCGTGCAGATGCCCAGCCCGAGGTACCGGCCCTGTTGCCGCGCCGCGGCCTGGCGGGCGCGAAAGCCGGCGTAGTCGATCGCGGCCAGCCCGCCTTCCAGCGTCTCGCGCGGCGTCACGTCGGCCAACACCTCGCCGGTGGGCATGGTGTACGGCAGATCATCCGCGCTCACCATGTTGAGACGGCGAACCTCCACCGGGTCGCGGCCCAACGCGCGGGCGATCGCGTCCATGGTGCCTTCCATGATCCAGCTCGCCACCGACATCGGCGCGCGCATCGGCGCGTTGCCCACCTTGTGGGTCAGCACCACCCGCACATCGAAGGCATAGTCCTGCACCTTGTAAGGGCCGGTGAGAATCATCGCCACCACGCGGGCCAGATAGTTGCCGGGGTAGAAGCAATAGGCGCCGAAGTCCTCGAGGATTTCGAGCTCCAGGCTCAGCAACCTGCCCTCGGCATCCACCGCGGCGCGGGTCTTGCACATATCCTCGCGCGCCTGGGTCGAGGCGGTCAGGTTCTCCAACCGGTCCTCGCGCCAGCGCACTGGTCGGCCGAGATGGCGCGCCAGCGCCGCGACGGTGAGTTCTTCGCGATAAAGGGCGATTTTCTGCCCGAAGCCGCCGCCGACGTCCGGCGAGATCACCGTTACCTGGTTTTCGGTCAGGCGCATCCGGCTTGCCAGCTGCGTGCGATACGGATGCGGCACCTGGCAACCGACATGGAAGGTCAGGTGCTCGCGGCCGGCATCCCAGATCGCGATGCAGCCGCGCGTCTCGATCGGCGCATGGGTCTGGCGGTGTTGCGAAAAGCGGCTTTCGATGACCCGATGAGCCTCCCGCCGACGCGCCGCCGGATCGCCCTTGACAAAGCTTTGATGCGAAAGAAAATTGGAGTCGAGCGTGTCGTCGACCAGTGGTGCAGCGGCAAGCAGCGCCTGGTGCATGTCGGTCACCGCCGGCAGCACCTCATAGTCGATGATCACCTGCTCGGCGGCATCCTCGGCAAGATAGCGGTCGGTGGCGATCACGCAGGCCACCGGGTCGCCCTGGAACCGCACCCGGTCCACCGGCAGCGTGGTCATTTCCACCGGCTTGAGACCGTCGATCGGCGGCGCCATGCGCAGTGTTGTGGTCCATTCGGATACTTCACGCCCGCCGATCACGGCCACCACGCCGGGCATGCCGCGCGCGGCTTCCGCGTCGATCCCGGCGATGCGCGCATGCGCGTGCGGCGAGCGCACGAAGCATGCATGCAGGGCGCCGGGCACCTCGATATCGTCGATGTAGCGGCCTTGGCCGATGAGGAAGCGAAAGTCCTCCTTGCGCGGTGCGGCATGGCCGATGTAGCGGAACTCAGGCAGCGGCATGGGGCCGGTCCTCGCGCATCTTGGCCGCCGCCTGCATGATGGCGATAACGATGTTGTGGTATCCGGTGCAACGGCACAGGTTGCCGGAAAGCGCGTCGCGCACTTCCCGCGCGGTCGGCTTGGGGTGCTCCTTGAGGAAAGCCTCGAAGGTCATGATGATGCCCGGCGTGCAAAACCCGCATTGCAGGCCGTGCGCCTCATGCATGGCCTGTTGCAACGGCGAGAGTTTTCCATCCCGCGCAATCGCCTCGATGGTAGTGATCTCCGGACCCGCCATCTGCACCGCGAAGGTGAGGCAGGCGCGCAGCGGCCGGCCGTCCACCAGCACGGTGCAGGCGCCGCAGACGCCGTGCTCGCAGCCGACATGGGTGCCGGTGAGGCGGCAATCCTCGCGCAGTGTGTCCGAGAGCAGTTTCCGCGGCTCGACTTGCACCTCGCGGACCTCACCATTGACCTTCAGCGTCAGGGGCGTCTTGCTCATGCGGGCTTTCCTTGCGCCTTCTCGCAAGCGCGCAACAAGGCACGCTCGGTCAGCGTGTGCGCGAGGTCGCGGCGGTACTCCGCCGGAATGCGCGGGCTCTCTTCCGGCGTGATTGCGGCGCGCACCGCCGCGGCGATTTTGCCTATCGTGACAGGTGTTGCCGGTTGGCCGACGAATCCGGCGCAGAGGTCGGCAAACGCGGTCGGCACCGGACCGACGCCACCGATGCCCAGGCATAGCGCCGCAACGCGGCTGCGGTCCACCCTGATGGTGGTTGCCACCGCGACGATGGCGAAGTCGCCGCGACGCCGGTTGAAGAGCCGGAACGCCGTGCCCTCGCCCGCCACCGACACCGGAAAGCGCGCCGCGACCACCAGTTCGTCGGCCGCCAGCGCTGTTGTCATCAAGGATTCGAAGAACCGGGTCGCATCGACGCTGCGCCGGCCGCGCTGGCTGGCTAACTCGATCTGCGCGCCGAGCGTGACGGCGATCAATGGCAATTGCGCCGTCGGGTCGGCATGGGCAAGGCTGCCGCCCAGCGTGCCGCGCTGTCGGATGGCGTAGTGGCCGATGGTGCGCGCCGCGTCCGCCAGCAGCGGGCAGCGCGCGCGCACCAGTTCGGAGGCGGCGAGGTCGCAATGGCGCGTCATCGCCCCCACCTCGACGAAGCCGCCGGATTCGCCGATGCGGTCCAGGCCGGACAGTCCGTTCAGGTCGATCAGGTCGGCAGGCGCCGCCAGACGCATGTTCATCACCGGCACCAGGCTCTGGCCGCCTGCGATGAGCTTTGCCGAATCGCCCATGCCGGCCAGCATGCTCAGTGCTTCTTCCAGGCTTGCGGGGCGGTGATAGGCGAAGGCGGCAGGCTTCATGTAGCACCCTCACGCGGGATCAGCGATTCCCCGCCTTCCTTCTCAAACACATGCAGCCGGTGCAGGTTGACTGTCAATATGGCGTTGTCGCCGCTCGCATGACGCACCTCCTTGCCGACGCGGAAAAAAAGCTGCTTGCCCTCGACCTCGATGTCGAGAAAATTGTCCGAACCCACCGGCAGCACCGCCGTGATGCGGCCTGCCAGCGACTGCCCCACCACCGCCGCGGGCGATTCGGTGACATCCTCGGCGCGAATGCCGAGGGTCACCTCGTGGCCCGCATGCGCCGCGAGCATTTGCGACAAGGCGTTGGGCAGCGTTAGCGAAAGGCCGCCGCGCACGAATGACAGCCCACCGTCGCGCCCCTCCAGTCGCCCATCGAGATAGTTGATCGGCGGATTGCCCAAGAAGGAGGCGACGAACATGTTGCGCGGATGCTCGTATATCTCGTCGGGCGAACCCATCTGCTGCACCACCCCGTCGCGCATGACGACGATGCGGTCTGCCAGCGTCAGCGCCTCGGCCTGGTCGTGGGTGACATAGACGAAGGTGGTCTGCATCGCCTGGTGCAGTTGCTTGATCTCCGCGCGCATGGAGATGCGCAGCGTGGCATCGAGGTTGGACAACGGCTCATCCATCAGGAACACCGCCGGCTGGCGCACCATGGCGCGGCCAAGCGCCACACGCTGGCGCTGCCCGCCGGAGAGCTGGTTCGGGCGCCGCTCCAGCAGATGCTCGATTTCGAGCCGGCGCGCAGCATCGCGCACCCGTTGATCGATCTCGGTCTGCGGGTGTCTGCGCATGCGCAAGCCGAAGGCGATGTTCTCGTACACCGACTTGTGCGGATACAGCGCGTAGCTCTGGAACACCATCGCGACGTCGCGCCGGTGCGGCGGCACCGCGTTCATCAGCGCGCCGTCGAAGCTGAGGCTGCCGGCGCTGATGTCCTCCAGCCCGGCGATCATGTTGAGGGTGGTCGACTTGCCACAGCCCGAAGGCCCGAGCAGGACCAGGAACTCCTTGTCGCGGATGTCGAGGTTAAGCTTGTCCAGCGCCATGAATCCGTTGGGATAACGCTTGCTTACACTGTCGAACCGGATGCGCGCCATGTGCCCTAACCCTTGACGGCCCCGGCGGTCAGGCCGGAGACGATGTAACGCTCGAACATCACCGCCAGGATCACCGGCGGAATGATGGCCAGCACGCCGGCCGCGTTGATGAACGAGAAGCTGATGCTGAAGTCCGAAGTGAACGACGCAACGATGATCGGCATGGTCTGCGAAGCCGGAGTCTGGGTGAACATCAGCGCCAGCAGAAACTCGTTCCAGCTGGTGAGGAAAGTAAACAGCACCACCGCGATCAGCGAAGGCATGGCCAGCGGCAGGAAGATGCGCAACAGTGTCTGCAGGCGCGAGCAACCGTCCACCCGCGCGGCCTTGTCGAGCTCATCGGGCAGGGATTCGAAATAACTCACCAGCACGAACACGCTGAATGGAACCGTGATGGCGAGGTAGGTGATGATCAGGGACAGCAGGTTGTCGAGCAGCCCGAGCTTGCTGATGAAAAGGAAAAACGGCACTACCAGCGCGATATCCGGGATCACGCGGGTGACCAGCATGAAATAGATTGAGCTGGAGCGGCCGATGAAACGGATCTTGGCCATCGCATAAGCCGCCGGAATGCTCACGATCAGGTTGAGGATCACCACCGCGATGGCGACGACGAAGCTGTTCCACATCGAAGGCAGCAGGTACTTGGCAGTCGAAGGTATGAACCCGCCGGTGGCGGTGTCGCCTTGCTTGCGGGTCTCGTAGGTGACCACCTCGTCCTTCGCTTCGAAGATCTTGGCGAAGTTTTCGAGCGTCGGATGGTGCGGCAGCCAGTGCGGCGGTTTGGAGGTGATTTCGGATTCGGACTGCAACGAGGACGACAACAGCCAGGCGATCGGCGCCAGCACGTAGGCGAGGAAGGTCACCGAGGCGAAAAAGATCAGGATGCGCCTGCCGATGCCGCGGCCGCTCATGCTCAGAGCCTCTTGCCGATGGTGCGGATGATGGAATACGCGAGCAGAAAGGTGACCACCGCCATCACATAGGCCAGCGCCGCGCCGGTGCCGAAGGAGAGTTTGCGGAAGGTCTCGACGTACACCTCCCAGGCCAGCACATGCGAGGCGCCGGCCGGGCCGCCTTCGGTGAGGATGAAAAACAGGTCGAAGTGCCGCACCGCCATCATTGTCTCGTAGATCATGACCAGGGCGAAGCCCGGTTTGAGCGACGGCAGCGTGATGTGGATGAAGCGGTTCCACACCCCGGCGCCGTCGACCTTGGCGGCGCCGTAGAGATCGGCCGGAATCGACTTCATGGTCACCAGGAGCAGGATGGTCGCCAGCGGCACTTCCTTCCAGATGAAGGCGTTGGCGATCAGCGGCAGGGTCTTGTTGGAGTCGCCCAGCCAGACCATGTACTTGTCGATGAAGTCGAGTTGATACAGCAGGCCGTTCAACGCGCCGTAGCCGGAGTCGTAGATCCATTTCCACATCAGGCCGTTTGCGACGTATGGAATCGCCCACGGGATCAGCAGCATGGCCGAGAGAAAACGCCGGCCGCGGAACTCCTCGTTCAGGAGCAATGCCATCCACAGCGCGATCAGCATGATCGCCGCCACCGCCATCACCGTGAACGAGGCGGTGCGGGCGGCCGAATCCCAGAACATCTCGTCGCCAAACACCCGCACATAGTTGTTGAACCAGACGAACGGCACCCGGTGCGGGCGGCTCAGCTTGAGATCGAACAGGCTGATCCAGAACGAATACAGCACCGGGAAAACCGCCACGACCGCGAGCACGGCCAGCATCGGCGAGAGGAACAGCAACGCCGTTTTCTGGTCGTAGGCGTCGACCGAAGCGCGCAATGCGCCGCGTGGACCTTTCATGGCGGGAAGTTGCCTCAAGTGACGGCGCGAACGCGGCGCCCGTGCCGCGTCAGGTCTGTTTCTTGAGGTCGTTCCAGGTTTGCGCGGATTTCTTGAGCGCGTCGGCCACCGACGACTTGCCGATGATCGCGGCCTGCCAGGCGGTGCCGTTGATCTCGTCCCATTCGCCGAACCAGCGGCTGACCACGTCCTTCTTGACGGCCAGCTTTTGCTGCTTTTCCAGCATGTCGATGTCGGAATATTTCTGGTAGCCGGCGCGGATTTCCGGATCGCTGAACAACGACTTGACGCCGAATCCGGCGCCGATGTCATTGAACAGCAGCTTTTGGAACCGATACTGGCCTTCGGCCTTGCCGCCGAACCATTCGATCAGCTTGGCCGCATTGGCCGCGCGGGTCCGGTCTGCCGCCGCCTGCGTGGTCATGCCATAGAAGCGCATCCAGCCCACCGTCGCGTTGCTGCCGTTGGGGCCCGCCGGCATCAGCGCCTGCTTGACCCGTCCGGCGATCTGCGACTGCTTCGGATCATTGAGAGTGCGAACGCGATACCTGCCGAGCAAGGCAAACGCGTGATTGCCCGAGGAGAAGGCTTTCAGGCCGTTGAGTTCGCCGAGCTCGACGCAGGCGGGCGATATGATCTTGTGCTTTTGTACCGCATTGACGACCCATTGCATCGCTTGCTGGGCGCCGCGCTTGGGGTCCTGCATGACGGCATTGCCGGCGTCGTCGACAAAGCGGCCGCCGTGCGAGTACACCATGGCGGTGAGAAACTCGATCAGCCAGCTCTCGCGCGCCATCGAGAGCATCAACGGATATTCGGACAGCTTGGCCTGCTGGATCTTGAGCGACTGTTGCAGCACCTCGTCCCAGGTCTTGGGCGGCGCGCTGATCCCGGCCTTGGCGAGTTTTTCCTCGTCATAGAAAAAGGCCATGTAGTCGGAGTAGTAGGTCAAGCCGTACTGCCGGCCCTTGTACATCATCGACTTGTTGCAGAAGTCGTCGGTGTCTGCGTTGTACTTGGTGAGTTCGGTCATGCCGTCGATCGGCGCCAGCCAGCCGGCATCGACCCACTCCGGCAGCCAGCTGTCGGATACCCACAGCGCGTCCATCGGCGCCTTGCCGACGAACTTCGTCACCATTGTGTCGCGATACTGCGCCCACGGCGCATTGTTGTACGTCACCGGAATGTTGTACTTCTTCTCGAAGGCGGTGAGATGGCTCTTGACGGTATCGACCGCAGCCGACCAGGAAAAGAAGTTGAGACTGTCCGCCGCCAGCGCCGAGCCGGCCATCGGTAGCAGGCTGCCGCCCGCCAAGCCGCCGGTCAACTTGAGAAATTCGCGCCGCCCCGCAATTTGTGCTCCGCTCTCGCTCATCGTATCTTCCCCATGTTTTCGCCGCGGTCGAAAGGCGGGCCGCGCTAGATCGAATCGATCGAAGTCCGACCTCCAGCCGCCAACAGCGGCAAAGGCCCTCATAACCAGCCCCGCAAAATATCACGTCGACACTTTTGTCGTCAAGCGACGACTACGCTTTTCAGCGCAGCGGATTCACTCAGCAAAGCGGCGAGCCCTGCCAGAAACATACTCACGTAGCGCTCGATCACAACTTCCGGCGCCGGCGGATTCGTGTTGCGGTAGATGCGCCGGCGGATCGCCAGATGCGAAATCGCTCCGTGCAGCGACCAGCCGAGCTCATGACAAAGCGCCATATCGGCCGGGAGCGTCAGGCCGCGCTCGCGTGCGGCTTCCTCGACAATGACTTCCAGCATGTGGGTAATGACGCTGGAAATGTAGGTTGGCGCCATACCCACCTCGGCCAGCGATGCATACAGGAAAAGCCGCAGCCAACGCTGCGTGAGCACTTGGTCGTAGTAGCCGCGGTAGAAGCGGTTCAGGCGTTGTTCGACAGAGAGACTGCGGTCGGCCAACTCGGCAAACCAGATGGCCTGGAACGACCCTGCGATCTCGGTCTTGTAGACCTCTTCGATCAACGCGGCCTTGTTGGGGAAAAACCGGTATAGCAGACGTTGCGAGATGCCGCAGATGTCCGCCAGGGCGCGGGTTTGCGCGGTCAGACCATACTCGGAGAAGAATAGTGCCGCCTGATCGAGAATTTGCGCGCGCCTTGCGGCATGTGGCAGCCGTGCGGTTCCGCGCGCGGATTTGCGCGTTGCCCTGGCCCTGCCAATACGCCGACTCTCGCTTAGCATCGCGGATTTGGCTTTCAATTTTGACGCGTCTCCAAACTTTGCTGCCCCCATTCTATGGCAACATGTCGTCAAACGAATACTACGTTGTGCAGCGAATTTTACGATGGCTTTTTCAATGGGAGCGAACATGCTTGTAGAAATGCGGACATACCAGGTGCCAGCCGGGAAGGCAGGCGAATTCCTCAAGATTTACGAGGCCAAGGGCCTGCAGATCATTACCCGCTACGCGAAGCTGGTTGGATGTTGGAACAAGGAATCCGGCACCCTCAACGCGATTGTTTTCATGTGGGGCTATGACGACTATGGACATCGCCAGGCCCAGCGCGCGAAGCTGGCGGCCGATCCCGAGTGGCAGGCGTTCGTTCCGAGCATCCTGCCCTATCTTGTCCATCAGGAAAGCGTTTTTCTTGCCCCCGTTCCGTTTTCGCCGATCAAGTAGCCCAGGACTTCATGCCCCGGTTCGGCGCTACCGCGCCCGACGAGCATCACACCGCGCATGGCTATCCGGCGCCACACGAATTCGCCGACGATGGCGCCGACCACAAGCATCGCGGCGACCGGCCGCAGTACGCGCCAGCGCGCCAGCCGGCCGACAGGGGGTCTGTTCGACAACGCACGCTTCGCGCTGAACGCCTCTTGCATGCCCACGCCGAATTCCCGCCACGTGCTCAGGGCACGTCGCGAATGTCCCCGGCCGGCCCTTCGCGATGCGGGGCAATTGCATGGGGCGGCTGCACCGGCGTCCCGCCTACGGGGACCTTGCGTGCCAGGAAGTCGATGACGGCATTGCCGAAAATGTCGTTGCGGTCGCCGGCCACCATGTGCCCGGCGCCACTGACGTTGACGTACTCGCTGTGCCGGCACAGCTTCAGAAACGCCTGCGCGCCTTCTTCGCTGAGCACATCTGACAATCCGCCGCGCACCAGCAAGGTGGGCAGGCTTAGACGACGCGAACAGGCTTCAAGGCGCGCACCGCGCTTTTCCATGTCGTAACGTTCGGCGCGAAAGCGCGGGTCCCAATGCCAGCGCAACTTGCCGTTGGCGGCCTTGCGGACGTTCTTCACCAGACCGTCAAGGTTGCGCGGCCGGCTGCGCTGCGGCTGGTAGCTGGCGATGGCGTCCGCCACTTCCTGCATGGAATCGAAACCGTCGGGTTTCTGCCGCATGAATGCATGAATCTTGTCGACGCCCTCCCGCTCGATACGCGGGCCGACGTCCACGATCACCAGAGCGGTGGCGTCCACGTGGTCTTCACCTGCCGCCACCAGACTGGTGCCGCCCCCCATTGAAGCGCCCACCAGCACCGGACGGCGGCCACCAAGCGCGCTAATGACGCGCTTGAGGTCTTCCACCATGACGTCCTGACCGTAGTCGCCCTCCGGCGCCCAGTCCGAATCCCCGTGGCCGCGCGCATCGAACGCCACGGCGCA
>JAYVST010000038.1:0-3521 GCA_043775255.1 Burkholderiales bacterium | reverse complement strand
TTGCGTGAGGAGGGCAGGCATGGGAATGATTCGGCTGGGCAACAAGCCGCCGCTGACGGTGGCAGCGGAAGAGTCGGTCTTGCACGCGGCGCAGGCCATGGCCGGGCGCAAGGTGGGCGCCGCGACGGTCCTGGCAGGCGGGGAAGTCGCAGGCGTGGTAACCGAGCGCGACGTGCTGAAAAAAGTGGTCGCCGCCGGCCTCGACCCAAAGACCACGCGCGTGCGCGACATCATGACCAGCCCGGTGCTGTCGATCGGCGTCAAGACCACGGTGGCGGCGGCGGCCGCGCTGATGCGCGAGCATCATATCCGCCATCTCGTGGTGCTCGACGACCAAGGCAAGCAGGTCGGCATGCTGGCCCTGCGCTATCTTCTCTACGACCTGATGGACGACATGGAGCGCAATGTCGGCGACCTGATGGGTTACATCATGACCGACGGGCCCGGCGGCTGAAAGCCTGCGCATATTCCTGCCGTGCGGGGTATGCGGGCATCGCGGATGGAAGGCGGCGCCGGTGCGTGCGGTCTTCCTTCGGGCGCTCTATTTCACTATTGCCTTGCCGGATTGCTGCATGCCCTGCCGTGCGGCCAGCGCCATCTCGAGCGCGGCTTCGACGACGTTCAACAGCGCCGCGAACTCCTCATTGGACAAGGCGCGCAATTCGTCGCGGCCGCGATAGAGATTGACGAACTCGCGCTCGCGGCCCACATGCGTGACAAGTTTGCCGATGCCCATGTCTTCGAGCGTCTTGGCCAGCCGCGGATTGGATTCGCGCAGCAGTCGCATGACGAACGGAATCGGATCATTGCGCCCCAGGACACCGGCGATGCGCAGGATCACGTCGAACGGCAGGGCAACCCGGCCGGCTTCGAAGTGTTCCAGCAGGGTCGCGTCCTTCAGATCGATGGCGGCGCCCAGATCCTGCACTGACAAACCAGCCGTTTCGCGCACGTCGTGCAGCAACTCGCCGGCGCGTTTGAGCGAGCTCGCCGCCTGCGGGCTGGCCAGCATTGGCGAGACTAAGCTGGCCATGCGCGCGCCGGCGCCGGCGCTACTGAGCATACCGTCGGCCCACCGCCCAAGATCGCGCACCATGCCGAGGAACGGCAGGTCGGGGACGATTCTGTCCATCAGACTGTCGACCGGACCGGTGGCGCGGGCGGCAGGACTACTGTCTGCGGCAGGTTTCTTGCCTGCGACTGCCTTCTTGCGTGCCGCCGGCTTGCCAGGGACTGCGGGCTTGGCCGTCGCGCGTTTGGTGACCATGGGGCCGCCTCCTTCAGGGTGACTGGGCCCGACCATTATGCGCCGCCGCCCGAGCGCCAAGGCTATGGTCGATCCTCGATCCGCGCCGCATTGACCACGATGGTGTCGGTGATGGCCATGGGATAGTGGATGCCGCCGCTTTGCAGGCCGTCGACGATGGCGCGGTTGATTTCGGCACAGGCGGCGACGTAGTCCGGAACATTCACCCATGGTTTGACGGCGATGCCGATCGATGTGTCTGCCAGCACGACGACGCCGATGACAGGCTCCGGCTCTGTGAGCACACGCGGGTTGGCCTTGACCACTGCGGTGGCGACGGCGAGCGTCCGTTCGAGCTCGCCGGCACGGGCGATGGCCACCCGCAAGTCGAGTTGCCGCACCTGGCCGTAGTTGTGCAGAATCTCGCCCACGATCTTGCGGTTGGGCACCACCACGATCGAGCCGTCGGTGTGGCCCAAGCGGGTGTCGAACAGTTCGATGGCTTCCACCCGCCCTTCCACGCCCGCCATCGACACATATTCGCCAACCCGGAACGGGCGCGTGAAAATGATGGTGAGGCCGGCCACCAAATTGCCCAGAACGCCTTGCATGGCCAACGCCACGCCGGCGCCGGCGACACCTAAGCCGGCGATCAGCGGCAGCAGGTCGATGCCGAGGTTTTGCAGCGCCATGATGGCGAACATGCCCACGACGATCAGTTGCGCGACGCGCGCCAGCAGATTGCGCACCGGCGGCTCGAGATGCAGTTTGACCAACCAGCGACCGAGCGCCTTGGCGACCCAGCGACCGGCGTAGAAGCCGGCTACGAGGATGACAAGCGCCGCCAGCAGCTTGGGGCCGAACCGGATGGCGAGGTCGATGAGCGCGTTCTGTGCGTGTTCGATGCTGGGAAGCTGGTTCGGCATGACGTTCCAGGGTGCGGTTGAAAGTCCACGGTGCGTGTTGATGTCTCCAAGCACTACGCTGCTACCGCCGAACGCGATCGATCCGCTGCACAAGCCGAACCCATGACGGCGGTGTTGTGCTACTTCGAGGCTTCTTCCAGAAACTCGAGCGGGTTCTGCGTCCCGCTGGCGGCCCGCACTTTCTCCAGCCCGCGCAGTTCGACGCGGCGAATCTTGCCGGAAATGGTCTTGGGCAGATCGGCAAACTCGATCCGGCGCACCAGCTTGTAGCCGGAGACGCGCGTTCGCATGAATCGAAAAATGTCTGCGGCGGTCTCGGCGTCCGGTGCATGGCCGGCGGCAAGGATCACGTAGGCCTTGGGCACGAAGCCTCTTACGGGGTCGGGCGAAGGCACCACCGCCGCCTCGGCCACCGCCGGATGTTCGATCAGGGCGCTTTCGAGTTCGAACGGACTGATGCGGTAGCCGGAGGCCTTGAACACATCGTCCGCGCGGCCCACGTAAGTGATGTAGCCATCGCTGTCGCGCGATCCCACGTCGCCGGTGTGATAGTAGCCGTCGCGCATCACTTCGGCGTTTTTCTCGTCGTCGCCGGCATAGCCGTTCATGAGCGAGAGCGGCCTGCGCGAAAGATCGATGCAGATCTCGCCTTCTTGCGCCGGGGCGCCGTTGGGGTCGAGCAATGCGACGTGATAACCCGGCAGCGGCCGGCCCATCGAACCGGGCTTCAAGGCCTGCGCCGGCGAGTTGCCGATCATCGCCGTGGTTTCAGTCTGGCCGAAACCGTCGCGAATGGTGAGCCCCCAGGCGGCGCGCACCTGTTCGATCACCTCGGGATTGAGCGGCTCGCCGCCGGAAATGAGTTCGCGCAGCTTGATCGGCCAGGCTTTCAGGTCTTCCTGGATCAGCATGCGCCAGACGGTGGGCGGTGCGCACAGCGTCTGCACCGCGTTTTTCACCAGCACGTCGAGAATGGCCGGGCCGTTGAAGCGGGTGTAGTTGTAGATGAAGATGCAGGCTTGCGCGTTCAAGGGCGCGAACACGCAGCTCCACGCATGCTTGGCCCAGCCCGGCGAGCTGATGGTCCAGTGCACGTCGCCCTGTTTCAGGCCCAGCCAATACATGGTGGAAAGGTGTCCAACCGGATAGCTGGCCTGGGTGTGCTGCACCAGTTTGGGCTTCGAGGTGGTGCCAGAAGTGAAATATTCGAGGAGCGGATCACGCGCGACAGGGCGCGCGACGGGTACGAAGACGTCGTGCTCCGCCGCCGCTGCGGAAAAATCGGTCCAGCCGGGCCGTGCGCCGCCCACGTGAATGCGCTGAATGCCCGCCACTGACGCGCCCGGAAG
>JAYVST010000037.1:0-9948 GCA_043775255.1 Burkholderiales bacterium | reverse complement strand
CTGTCACAGGCCCGGGAGATTAAATCGATTGCTGAAGAAGCGACGGTTGCGCAGAATGCGCGGATAGACAAGGAGCCTTCGAATGCAAGCAGCTAATTGGATGTCGCGGCGGATCCTCTTGAAATTCACTTTGGGCGCCAGCGCGTTGCGTCTCGTGGGGGCCGTGCCCGCTGCCCAGGCACAAGCCGCCGGCCCGGGCGACAAGGTGACCCTGGACGTGCGCCATCCGGACCTGCACAAGCTCGTCGCACCGGATGCCACCTCTGCCCGCGTCGCCGGCGGCTTCTGGTTCACCGAAGGTCCCGTGTGGCGCAAGGACGCCCTGCTTTTCAGCGACATCCCGAACCGCCGGATCGTGCGCTGGCGCCGCCTCGCCGAAGGCGCAGAGGTCACCACCTTTGCCACCGGTGACTCCAACGGCCTGACGCTCGATCGCCAGGGACGCGTGCTTGCCGCCGAGCACGATGGCCGTCGACTCACCCGGATCGCGGAGGACGGCACCCGGACCGTCCTGGCGGAGCGCTTCGAAGGCAAGCGGCTCAACAGCCCCAACGATGTGTTGGTCAAGTCCGACGGCACGATCTACTTCACGGACCCGCCGTTTGCGGTGCAGCCCCATGTTGCAGGTATGCCGAGGCAGCCGCGCTGGTGGACGATGCCGATCGCGGGCAAGGAGCTGTCGTTCAACGGCGTCTACCAACTGACGACGGACGGAAGGCTCTCGCTGGTCGCGGAGGACTTCACCTTGCCGAACGGACTGGCGTTTTCGCCCGACGAATCCGTGCTGTACATCAACGATTCCGCCCACCAGCACATCCGTGCGTTCGACGTGCGGCCGGACGGCACATTGGCGAACGGGCGCGTTCATCTGGTCATGGATTCGAAAGATCCCGGTGTGGCCGATGGCATGAAGGTGGACCTGAACGGAAACGTCTTCTGCACCGGACCAGGTGGCGTCTGGGTGTGCCGCGCCAATGGTGAACTCCTGGGCCGGATCGTCCTGCCGGAAAATCCGGCCAACCTCGCGTGGGGCGAGAACGGCAGCGTCCTCTATCTCACCGCTCGCACGAGCCTGTACCGCCTGCAGACCCTGACGCGCGGCCGGCTGCTCGGCTGACCGCGGCGCGCGAACGGGCAGGCTGATCCTGCCTTGCCGGCATAAGGAGGAACTGCCGGCCGCAGTGAGAATTTGCTTGAGGCACGATGTTGCGATATTCGTCCCAGCCCATGTCGAACTTGCCGCGATACGGCGCCTAAAGTGGACCCGGCCGTCTAGCAGCCTGTCGGACTTGGGGCGTCGAAAGCGAAAATCGGCCCCAGCTGAGCACGGTCACCCAGCGAGGACAGTTTTTGCCGCATTCGCAGTCCCATAGCCCGGCTATGGGGCTGGAATGACATTGGTGAGCCAGTCATCTACGCAGCCCCCACGATTTCAATGGCAGTCCTCGAGACTGCGGCACACATTGACAATGTCGGCCTGCCGCTGAACCGGTACCTGCTGGAGATCAATGTGCCGGATGCCGTCTGGGGCGCGGCCGAGGAACTTGACATCGCATCCCTGCTGCCCACCTGGTCCGCAATCCCCGCCGGTCAGGCAAGTGTAAAAATTGGCTCTGCCTGGCTGACAACGCTGCGATCACCGATCCTGTTGGTGCCTTCGGCGATTGTTCCCGAAGAACGCATCGCGTTGGTGAATCCAAAACATCCGGACTGCAAGGGCATTGCGGCGCGTACGGCGCGCCTATTCGAGTACAACAGACTTTTCAGATCACAACGAATGATTTAGATGGTGTTCCAGAGCCCCGCACCAGCCAAACGCCGGATCAAGGCGCCACGCTTTCCATGCCGGGCCATGAATCGCACCAATTTTCGGTCGAAGTCAGCTCGCAAATCGCAACGCGTACCCCTGTCCGACCAGGAGGCGGGCGATGTCCCGAACGTAGTTGAAGGTTGAGTTGGCGGTTGAAGCAGTCGGGGGCCCAGAATGCGGGTTCTTGACGTTCTCAACCTGAACCACAGAAAGCTCAACTACCATGAAGAAGTCCACCCGCAAGGGACAAACGCCGAAACTGCAAATCGTCAGCAAGATGAACCGGGCGGCGCTGGAAGCGCAGCCGCTGTTGACGGCCAATGCGCAAGCCGCCCTGCCGCTGCTGGTGATGATCGGGCAAGCGTAACTGTCGATTGAAGTCCTGCTGGGCCGCACATCGCGGCAGTTCATCGAGCAACTGCTGAAGATGGCCGCCGAATCGGTGGCCGGACCGAAACACTGCGGGCGTCAAGCCGGACAGAAGCAATGATGCGCCGCCAGTGACCAGAATTCCGATCGGGATTTTCATAACAGCCCGCCTCGCAATAGGTTGATCGACTACCACCTCAATTCAAGGCAGGAAACCATACGAATGCAATGAACTGTGCATTGCCGCTGCGTATCAATATCGATTTCCCTTTCAAGCGGTGCCGAGATCGATTTCGTAATGTGCATGGAAGTAGCAGAGAGACTACCGCGACTGCTGAACAGGCAGAATTACCCGGTCTAGGTTTGCCTTCAAATTGTCGTAGCGCGATTCCGGAAGTGCTGAACCTTCGACACAATCTCTGAGTGCATCCGGTACCGGGCGTTCCAAAAGCATATAAGCAACCTTGAGCATAATGCCACGGGTGATTTGTTCTGCTCGCGCAGGCGATTCCTCGCACATCGCGTCCAAAATTGCGCGGTTGTTGACCAGCTGATCGTCCTGATTGATCGTCGCGATCGCACGGTGCATGTAGAGCCGGATGAGGTTGCTCGCTACATTCCAGGCCTGAAGAAGGAACGGATTGCCAGAGCCCTCGCAAATGTTCGCGTGGAATTCCCACAGGTAGTTCAGGAATCCCAGCTGATCCTGCTTCGAACGGGCCTTGGCCATCGATGCAAGGCTGGCAGTGAGTCGCGCGAGGACGACGGGATCGCGCCTCGACGCGATGTAGCGTGCCGCCGCACCCTCGATGAGTGCCCGATAGACCACCATATGTTCCATGTCGTCCGCCGACGGGCTGGCAACGATCGCCCCCCGACCGCGGCGCAACTCGATGAGCCCCTCGTTCGCAAGTGCCCGCAACGCCTCGCGTAGCGGCGCGCGGCTGATGCCCAGTTCCGTCGCCAGATCGTTTTCGATCAGGCGCTGGCCCGGCTTGAAGCGCCCTGTCACGATGGCTTTCGACAACTGCTCGATCACCGCGTCAGTCAGCGACGGTGGCCGATCCAGCTTCAGTTGCAACGGGACACCCTTCATCTGCCGCTTTCGTTCAGTTGTGCTGTGCGCTCATTTCGTGCCAAGGGAATCCCGATGCGCCTGGATTCTCTTGTGCGCCTCTGGCGACATGGCATGCATGAAACCTGCCAGTTGGGACAGTACCGAGGCGCCTAGCGTCGCGCCCATCCCTGCGTTGATCTCTGCCTTTGCCAGGGCCACGGTCATTTGATCGCGGCCGACCAGTTCGTCGACCCGTTGCGCAACGACCTGCTCGAGATCCGCTTCAGCCACAACTTCGGAGCAGATGCCGATGTCCACGGCCTCCTTCGCGTAGACCTTGCGTGGCCGCAGGATCAGGCTGGACGCCCGCTTGAGGCCGACCACCGACGACGCCATCAACGTGCCGGGCATCATGGGCGAAATCCCGACGTCGACGCCGGTGTGGCGAAACCACGCCTTTTCAGTGGCAATGGTGTAGTCGCACGCCATGCTCATGTGATAACCGCCGCCCAGGCAAGGACCTTCGACCACCGAAATCACCGGCAGCATCGACATGCGAATGGTCAAGTACACCTTCGTCCACAGATTGATGATGCGCAGCACCACCGCCGGATCGTCGCTGGCGATTTCGTCCAGATCGGCGCCGCCGCTGAACATGGCCGGTGAACCCCGGATGACGATACATCGGACGTTCCCGCTGTCTTCGGCATCCTGGATGTGGTCAATGAGTTGCCGGACCGACACAGCCGGCAAGGCATTGCTCTTCTCCGGCCGCGTCAGCCGAATCAATGCGACATGCGGACGCCAGGCAATATTGAAATCCAGATGCTTTTCCATGATGGGCTTCTTTCCTAGTCCCCGAGCCATTGATCGGTGACGAGCGTTTGGGGTGTTACGCCCTCGGCCCGCAGTTCGTGCTTGATGACTTTTTGCGTGATCGTGCGGGAGAACGTCGCCTTGATCTCCAGAAAGCGTGGCACCATTTCGCGCGGCAGTTGCTTGGCTATCCACCGGATGAGGGCTTCCGGGGACACCGCACCGGGACTTGCCTCGAGAATGCAGAGCTTGGCCTCGAACTCCCCCACCACTGCCGGCACTGCAACGGCCACGGCCTCGGCGACCCCGGGAAACGCCAGCGCCGCTTCCTCGATATGAAAACTGGGAATGTTCACGCCACGGCGCCGGATGGTGTCGCCCATGCGCTCGTAAAAGTACACGTAGCCGTTGGCATCGATCGACCCTACATCGCCGGTGTGAAACCAGAGGTTCCGGCAGGCCTTCACGGTATTCGCGGGATCCTCGTAGTACGCACTCATGCTGGTGAACGGGTGGCGTGGGCGAAACACCACTTCGCCTTTTTCGCCGACCGGCACGTCCTCGTCGATGTCGTTGAAGACTCGGACATCGAAATGCGGATTCGGACGCCCAACGCATTGCGGGGAATCCATTTCGTCACCCTCTTCCATGTAGGTGAGGACGCTCCCTTCAGTGAGGGCGAATGCGGTCTGCAACCTGGTTGCAAAGCGTTTCTCGAACGCCTTGTTGGGCCGCGCGATGTAGAAGCGTCGAACCTTGTGCGCCTGGTCCTGGGGGGACGGCGGCGTCTTGAGGAGGATGTTGACCACGGGGTCGAGAATCAGCCCGAGCGTCGCCTGGTGCTTGATGCACTGGTTCCAGAACTGGCTTGCCGAGAACTGTCGGTCGACGATGCAACTGCCGCCTGCGCGCAGCGCACCTGCGATCCCCATGATGCTTGCCAGATGATGGTGCAGTGGATACGGAGCGTAAACCCGGTCTGCGCCGGTGAACTTCATCAACTGCACCATGTAGTCGGCCCAGACGGCCACTTGGGAAGTCGTCAGGACGGCCGCCTTGGCCGGCCCGGTCGTCCCCGACGTGAACCGGATCGACATCATCCCCTGAATGTTGCGCGGCTCATGCAAAGCCGGCGCCTGGTACTCTGCGGCGGCAAGACTCGCGACGGTAATCCCCGCCCGTTTGGCGTCTCCAAGGAGTACCGTATCGGCCGAGTCGGAGATCACCATCGACTTGAGGACCGAATTGCTCGCAGGTGTGGCCACTGCGTCCAGAACCTTGCGCGCTGTCGCCGCATCGCAAAACACCACCTTCACCCGGGCTGCGCGCAATTGATGGGCGAGCAGGAGCCCGCTGAGGTCCGGATGAATCCCGACGTCGACCATGCCGCCCAGCATGCAGCCGAACCAGGCCTTGGCCCATCGGCTGCCATTGGGCAGCATCAAGGCGACGTTGTCGCCGCGTTGCAGACCCAATTCACCCTGCATGAAGCTGACATGACGCAGCCCGGCGTCGAACGCGGCGGCATACGTCAATTGATACTCTTCTGCCGGGAAGATCAGGAAAACCTGGTCGGGGCTTTGCCCCGCTTTCCGTTCGAGCCAGACGCCGGGCTGGCGGTCGTTCATTGGAATCAGTTGCATATTCAATCTCTCAATCGCTTACATGCCCAAATAGGCCCGTCGCACACGATCGTCGGTGCGTAATTCACTGGAGTTGCCGGACAGCACCACCCGCCCCTGTTCGAGGACGTAGCAGCGCGACGAAATTTCCAGCGCTGAAGTCGCGCGCTGCTCGACCAGGATGATGGCCATCTTGCGCAACCCCTTCATTTTCACGATTGCATCGAAGATCGCGTCCACCAGTGTCGGCGCGAGACCAGTCGACGGCTCGTCGAGCATGAGCAACTTCGGCTCCGACATGATGCCCCTGCCGATCGCGAGCATTTGCTGCTGGCCCCCGCTCATCGTGCCCGCCGCCTGCTGCCGGCGGTCCTTCAGCGCCGGAAACAGGTCGTAGACGATGTCGTAACCGTTGGGTGAGCCGCGGTAACTGGTTGCGACCCTGAGATTCTCCTCGACCGTCATCGTCGGAAAGACATGCCGACCCTGCGGTACGTGGATCACGCCCAGTCGCGTACGGTGATGGGCCGGCGTCTTCCCGAGATCGGCGCCGTCGAAGTGCACCACGCCCTGGCTGGGAACCGTGCCCGAAATCGCCTTCAGCAGCGTCGTCTTGCCGGCGCCATTCGCCCCCACGATGCTGACGAGTTCGTTCTCGAGCAACGAGATCGAAACCGACTCGACGGCCTTGAGTCCGCCGTACAGGACGGTCAGGTCGCTAACTGCCAGCACGAGCTTTCCATCCGCGGCCGAGGTAGGCCTCGATCACGACCGGGTCTTGCACGATGTCCGCAGGCTTTCCTTCGGCGATCGTCTGGCCGTTGTTGAGCACGATAAAACGGTCCGCCAGTTCGACCATGGCCGCCATCGTGTGCTCGATGACGATCACGGTCAGGCCTTCATCGCGCAGGGCCTTGATCAGCTGCGAGAACTCCCGAATATCGCCGGCAACCAGCCCCGCCAGCGGCTCATCGAGCAAGAGGACGCGCGGCGCACCGGCCAGGGCGCGCGCCAGTTCCAGCTTGCGTAGCTCTGCGGTCGAAAGCTCGGAAACCAATGCGTCCCGGCGCGCGCCGAGCCCGAGGCGCCCGAGCACGGCAAGTGCGGCTGCCTTGGCCTCATCGACGTTGCGGACGCGGTGATACGCACCGATTTCCACATTCTGGATGACCGTGCGACGCATCAGCGCGCGCGGTACCTGGAATGTGCGTCCAATGCCCCGGCGACAGATTTCCCACGGGCCTTCGCCCGCACAATCGTTGCCAAGAAAGATCACGCGGCCCGTGTCGGGAACGCCAAATCCATTAAGCAGGTTCATCAAGGTGGTCTTGCCGGCCCCATTCGGGCCGATGACGCCCAGAATTTCCTGCTCCTGCAGATCGAAGCTGACATTGCTGACCGCCGCCACACCCAGAAAGGATTTCGAAACGCTTTCGGCGCGCAAAATGATCTTTCCGGATGCGGCCGGATCGGGCATCTCGGAAACCGAGGGCGACAATACTCGAACTGGCGCGGATGGTTCTTCGACATTGCGCCCGTCGGTCCTGTTGCGGGGCGCCAGACGATCGCGGACCATCCAGTACAGGCCTTCGGGCGCAAAAACGATGACGACCATCAGAAAGAGCCCGAGGACGAAGTTGTCGATCCCCGGATACTTCGCGCCATAGACGGACAACAGAACCTGGCCGAGAGGAATGAGGATCGCCGCGCCGATCAGTGGTCCCCAGACGGTCGCAAGTCCGCCGACCAGGCAGACCATCAGGGACTTCACGGTGACACCCAGGCCGAACACGCTATGCGGCGTGACCACCAGCAGGATCGAGGCGTACAGGGTGCCTGCAGCGGCGGCGATGGCCGCGCTGATCGAAAAGGCGATCAGCTTCACCCGGGTCGTATTGACGCCGGCAGCCTGGGCCGCCCATTCATCATCCCGTACAGCCAGCAGCGATGCACCGAGCCTGGATCGCTCGATGCGGATGGTGGTCACCATCGTCACCACCACCAGTCCCAGCGCAACTAGGGCATACGACCAGGTCTCGCTGAACTGGAGGTACCACTCCCCGCCTTCCCGAATGAATGGCACGCTGACTTCCTGGAATCCGAGGTAGGACAGAACCGGGATGAACATCAGCGGGTAGGCGAGCGTTGCCAGCGAAAAATAGGTCCCGCTCAGCTTGAACGTGGGCCAGCCGATCAACAATGCAGCGAGTACCGCCAGTGCGATGCCGACCCAGACGCCGATGAGCGGCGTCAGGTGCCACTTGGACATCAGGATGGTCGATGAGAACGCGCCGATCCCGAAGAACACGGCATGGCCGAAGGCCATCTGACCTCCGTACCCGCTGATGATGTTCCAGCTTCCGCCGACCGCGGCCCACAGCAGCACCAATGCAAGCGCGTACTGGTAGGACTCGGTCGGCAGGCCATAGCAAAGGGCGCCGCCGACGACCAGGACCGCGAGCGCGGGCGAGTACGGGATTACGTTTCGGATCCCGGCCAACGCTACACCCGGCCCGCTTTGCCGAACAGGCCTTGTGGCCTGAAATACAGGACCAGCAGGAAGAGGATGAACACGCCCATGTTCTGCAGTTCAAACGGTAGAAGCATGGGCGTGACGGCCTGCGTGAGCCCGATGAGAAGGCCGCCATACACGGCGCCGGTGACGCTCCCGAGTCCGCCCAGGACCACCGCGACGAACATGAGGACAATAAAGTCCTCACCGACGTAGGGTTGTACCGGATAGAACGTCGCCAGCACCGTCCCGCCGACGCCGGCCAGTGCGGTTCCCAAACTGAACGCCAGGGCGTGCGAGCGACCGACGTCGATGCCCATGTAGGTGGCGGCTTCCGAATCCTCTGCGGTGGCGCGCAGCATGAGGCCGGTTCGGGAGTACTGGAGGAACCAGATCAAACCGGCGATGAAGATGGCAGCGACCGCGAAGCCGATGGTACGCGGCTTGTTGAACAGGATCCCTTCCAGGGTCCAGGCCCCCGAGAAGCTCGATTCCAGCAGGTGCGGTTTGGCGCCCAGGAACATCATTGCGCCGTTTTGCAGGACCAGTGAGATGCCGAGCGTCAGGATCAGTTGGGCGTCATGCCCCCGCGCACCGACGAACCGCTCGCCGGTGACGAAGCGGATGGTGAGCCAATACACCATGGCGCCCAGGATGAAGAACGCCGCGAAAACAATCGGCGCGAGGATCTGGGGGTATTCCGGCTTAAGCAGGTAGACCAGCAGCAGCGCCAGGTACATGCCGAGCATGACGAACTCGCCCTGCGCGAAGTTCACGACCCGCATCACCCCGAAAATCAAAGTGAGGCCGGAGCTGAGCAGCGCCAGCACGCCCCCGATGAGCAGGCCCGTCACAATGACCTGGGTCATTGCGGCTCCCATTTGAATGACCGGTCAGTCGGTTAGCGGCTGCACTGAAACTTGGCGGAAGCGAGCGCTCCTTGAGTCGGGAAGACGGAAACGGGAATGCCGGCTTGCCACTGCGCGATCACTGCCGTTGCGTCGGCCATCCGGCCTTTGTCATCGAATTTCACGCGCCCTGAAGCAACCGCAGCTGCCGCCGGACCTGTCCTGAGGTCAAGTGCCTTGATCGCGGCATTGAGCTTCTGCGGATCGGCAGAACCTGCCTTTTCAAGTGCCTCCTTGAAGATCCAAACTTGGTAGTAACCGGCCAGGCCTTCCTGCTGCATGAAGGGTTCCTTGGTGCGCTGCATGAAGCGCTGGACAATCTGCTCGAACCCTTTCAACGGGTGGGCGCCGCTGATGTCGAAGATGCCTTCCAGGTTCTTGGCACCTACCGCTTGGGCGTATTCCGGCATCACCAGCCAGGATCCATTGCCCACATAGTTGGTCTTCACCCCGAATTCGATGTTCTTGCTCAGCACCTGTGATGCGTCGGGGAAATTGCTTGCGCCGAACAGGATCAGGTCGGGTTTGGAGTTCCTCAACTGCTGCGCGATCGAGGTGGCGTCCGCGAGCGGTGGGGTCCATGTGGTGTCCTGAACGATCTCCCATCCGAGCTTCGGAGCGACACCCTTGCGAACGGCATTGAAAAAGGCGACCGGGGCAGCGGTGTTGTCACCAACGATGGCGACCTTCTTGATCGGACAGCCTTGCGCCTTGCTCAGGTCGTTGAGGTAGGCCAAGGCCTGGTCGGCCCAGACGCTCGACGGTGCGACCGTCTGGTAAAGATACTGGAATCCACGCGCGGAGACTGCATCCGATGACGAAACCGTCAGCCAGGGCACTTTCTGCCGTTCGGA
>JAYVST010000036.1:0-6343 GCA_043775255.1 Burkholderiales bacterium | reverse complement strand
TGCGCCGGAGCAATGCGCGCGGCGAAGTCAATTTGCTCGGTCGCTCCTTCTCCGTTGCTGCCCATTGGCCGCATCGCCTGGTGCGTTGTGAAGCCGACTTTACTCATGAACAATTCCGCTTCTTCGCCTTGCGCCGCCGTGACCCTGACGATCAGCCTCTCCTGCGCAAACTCCCTTATCCCCGTCCACATGCCTTGTTCAAAGGCCTTCCTTGACTGTTCAGTTAACGCTGAGACTTTGTCACACTCGTGTCAAAAAAGTGTTCAGTCAACGCTGAGACTTACCCGTTCA
Source organism: Burkholderiales bacterium (assembly GCA_043775255.1). Classification (GTDB taxonomy): domain Bacteria; phylum Pseudomonadota; class Gammaproteobacteria; order Burkholderiales; family JAEUOS01; genus JAEUOS01. The sequence goes on along the minus strand of JAYVST010000036.1, from coordinate 6,052 downwards.
ACCATCATCGTGTTCGCACCACCCGGCTATGACCTGTGCGACGGCATCGCCGATGGCGCCCGCATTCGCATGGGACGTGCGCTCTTGCGTATCCCCGCCGCACGTGCGCGGCAGGAATTCAGGCGGCCAGCGCGATCGGCTGGGCCACGGAAAAATTGAAGGGGCGTGTGTCGCCCAGGTCTTGCCAGGACTTCACTTCCTGCTCTAAGGAGTAGGCGGTCAGAGGGTTGGCCGTCAGCCATTGGTCGTCGACGCTTAGGCGCAGGCGCCGCCCTTCGAGCGACAAAAGCAGCGCCGGCAATTCATGGGTCTGGCGGCTGCGATACACCAGCGCGGCCACGCGCAGGCAGGCGAGGGCCAGCCACCAGGACTTGGGCATGGTTTCATGCGCCAGCTTGGGCAGCTTGCCCGCATGGCCTAAGATGAGGAAGGCGAGGCGCTTTTGCTCATCGCGCGAAAAACCCGGCATGTCCGCATTGGCGACGATATAGGCCGAATGCTTGTGGTAGCCGTTGTGGGCGATCGTCAGGCCGACTTCGTGCAGGCGCGCTGCCCATTCAACGAAGCGCGGCAGCTCCGCCGGCGAGCGTTCGATGCCCGGCAAACATTGTTGCGCCAGCTTCACCGCAAGGTCGGCGATGCGCCCGGACTGGGCTGCGTCGGACCGATAGCGGGTTTCGAACTGCGCGACTGTGTCTTCACGCTTGTCGTGCGCGGCCTCCGGCAGCGCAAGGCGGTTGAGCAGGTCATACAGCACACCCAGGCGCAGCGAGTTCTCGGCCACCTGCATGCGCTCGATCCCGAGTTCATTGAACACCGCCGCGAGGATGGCAAAGCCGCCCGGCAAATTGAGCGCGCGTTCGACCTTGAGCCCGGTGAATTCGGTGGCGTCGATGCTGCCGGCGGCCAGCAGGCGCTTTTTCAGCCAGCGCATGCCGGTGGCCGTGATGCTGCCGTCGCCACCATTGTTCTCGGCTAAGATGCGCGAGATCGTGCGCGCCGTACCGGAAGACGCGATGGCGGCGGTCCAGCCGCTTTTCAGCACCGCCGCCGAAATCACCTGGATTTCACGCCGCGCCGCCAGTTCCGCCTGTTTCAAGGTGAACTCGTCGATGAAACCGCCAGGAAAATGACCCAGGGTCGAATTGATCGACCCCATGTAGAGGCTTTCCATCAATTCCGGCTCGAAGCCGGTGCCGACCGAGAACTCGGTGGAGCCGCCGCCGATGTCGACGACCAGCCGGCGGTCTTCATTGGCCGGCACACTGTGCGCCACGCCTGAGAAGATCAGGCGCGCTTCCTCGCGCCCGGCAATCACCTCGATCGGGAAGCCGAGCACCTTTTCAGCCTCGGCGATGAAGGCGCGAGCGTTGCGCGCCACCCGCAGGGTGTTGGTCGCCACAATCCGCACGTTGGATTGCGGGAACCCGGCGATGCGCTGGGCGAAGCGGCCGAGGGCGTCGAGGCCGCGTGCCTGCGACTCGGCATCGAGGCGCTTTCCCTGGTCCAGCCCGGCGGCTAAGCGCACATTGCTGCGCAAGGAGTCCTGTACGTAGATGTGACCGCCTTCGGCGCGCCCGACTTCTAAGCGGAAGCTGTTGGATCCGAGATCGACTGCGGCGACTTGCGGCCAGCTGTTCACGGGTGTCGCCTCGAAACTGGTCGGGTTTCCGGCCTGCATTTGCGTAGCGTCAAAGTATCGACCCTTGATATGACCGACATGTGACACCACATGCGGCCGAAGTGGATTTTCGCGAGTGTCATTAAACTGTCATGGATGGCGACAATACTCCAGCGGTGGAAATGAAAAAGAAAAGTACGCCCGCAGCGCCACTGTTCAATCGAGAACTGGGCATCCTGGCCTTCAACGAGCGGGTGCTCGCGCAAGCCGCCGACGACAGCATTCCCCTGCTCGAGCGCCTGCGCTTCATCTGCATTGTCAGCTCCAATCTGGACGAGTTCTACGAGATCCGCTTCGCCGGCCTGGTCGAGCAGGCGCTCAACGATCCCAACCACCGCGAAGCCGACGGCATGCCGGTGGCCGAAGTGATCGTCACGGTGCAGGCGCGCATCCGCATCCTGGTCAACCGACAGTACGATCTGCTCAACCGCAGCGTCCTGCCGGCGCTGGAGAAGGCCGGGGTCAATTTTCGCTACCGGCCGGAATGGCCAGCGGCGCTCGACGCCTGGGGCCGGCAATATTTCGAGGAGCAGATTTTTCCTGTGTTGACGCCGATCGGACTCGATCCGGCGCATCCGTTTCCGCGCATCCTCAACAAGTCCCTCAACGTCGCCGTCGAGCTCGAGGGGCGCGACGCCTTCGGCCGCGACGCCAAGCTGGCCATCGTGCAGGCGCCGCGCATCCTGCCGCGCCTGATCGCCCTGCCGGCGGACCGCTTCGGCGACAACGCCTTCATCCTGCTTTCCACGCTGCTCATGCGCTATGTGGACGAGTTGTTTCCGGGCATCAGCGTGCGCGGCAGCCACGCTTTTCGCGTCACGCGCAACAGCGACCTGTTCGTCGACGAAGAGGAAATGACCAACCTCAAGCACGCCCTGCAAGGCGAGTTGCCGCAGCGGCATTTCGGCGACGCGGTGCGCCTGGAGGTCGGTACCGACTGCCCGCAGGGTGTGGTCGATTTCCTGCTGCAGCAGTTCGATCTGGAAGAGGTCGACCTGTTCCGGGCCGACGGACCGGTCAACCTGGCGCGCCTGATGCAGCTGTCCGACGCAGTGGAGCGTCCGGACCTCAAGTTTCCGACCTTCCAGCCGGTGCACGCGGTTCACTTTGCGGATGCGGAATCGGTATTTTCGACCATTGCCGCGCGCGACATCCTGTTGCATCACCCGTTCGAGTCATTTGATCCGGTCCTGGAGTTTCTGCGGGCCGCCGCCGGCGACCCCGCAGTGGTTGCCATCAAGCAGACCATCTATCGCACCGGCGCCGAATCCGAATTGATGGAGCTTCTGGTCAAGGCGGCCAGGAGCGGCAAGGAAGTCACGGTGGTGGTCGAATTGATGGCCCGCTTCGACGAGGAGACCAACCTCAATCTGGCAGCCCGCCTGGAGGATGTGGGTGCACATGTAGTTTATGGGGTGGTCGGTCACAAGACGCATGCCAAGATGCTCTTGGTGGTGCGGCGCGAAAGCGGCCGGCTCAAGCGCTATGCGCACATGGGCACCGGCAACTACCATCCGCGCACCGCGCGCATGTACACCGATTTCGGGCTGCTTACGGCCAACGATGCGCTTACCGGCGACATGAACGAGATTTTCCGCCAGCTCACCGGGCTGTCGAAGGCGCGCAAGCTGGAACACATTTGGCAAGCGCCGTTCACCCTGCATGAAAGCGTGATGAAGGCGATCCTGCGCGAGACCGCGCATGCCAAGGCCGGCGCGCGCGCGCGCATCGTCGGCAAGATGAACGCGCTGCTGGAGCCGCAGGTGATCGGCGCGCTCTACGCGGCATCGCGCGCCGGCGTCAAGGTCGATCTGATCGTGCGCGGCGCTTGTGCGCTGGTGCCGGGTGTGCCCGGGGTTTCCGACAACATCCGCGTGGTGTCTGCGGTTGGTCGCTTCCTCGAACACAGCCGCGTCTTCATGTTCCAGAATGGTGGCGCGACCCAGGTCTATCTCTCCTCGGCCGACTGGATGGACCGCAACTTCTTCCGCCGCGTCGAAGCCTGCTTTCCGGTGCTTGACGCGACGCTGGCCAAGCGCGTCTACGACGAGGGCCTGGCGCCCTATCTGCGGCGCGACGCCGGCGTGTGGGAACTCGACGCCTCCGGAAATTACGCGCGCAAGCCCTCCGAGCATCCGGTACAGCGGCGCCTGCTCGAACAGTTGACCAGCACAAGAACCGCGCCTGCCGCAGTGCGATTGCGCGGGATGCGCAAGTCACTCAAGTCACTCAAGACACTCAAGACGCTGAAGGCACGCAAGACGTGATTTCTTCCCATGACGATTCACGCAATCGTCATGGCGTGGTCATACCGCTGACACCTCGCATGTGTCAAATGGTGCAAACGCTACCGGGCCATACAACGCGTGCGACCTTCCGACCTGCCAGCCGAATTCAAGCCGCCTTATCGCACCATCTGGATCTCCGATGTCCATCTCGGCACCGCCGGCTGCAAGGCGCAGTACCTGCTCGAATTCCTGCGCGACCATGAATCGGACACGCTCTATCTGGTAGGCGACATCGTCGACGCCTGGCGCCTGAAAAAAAGCTGGTACTGGCCGCAGGCGCACAACGATGTGGTGCAGAAACTGTTGCGCAAGGCGCGCAAAGGCACCCGCGTGATCTATGTGCCCGGCAACCATGATGAACCGCTGCGCGAATACCTCGACCTGAATTTCGGCGGCATCGAAGTGGTCGACGATGTGGTCCACACCACGGCCGACGGGCGCCGGTTGCTGGTGATCCACGGCGACCTGTTCGACGGCGTCATTCGTCATGCGAAGTGGCTGGCCTACCTTGGGGATACGCTCTACACCCTGATCCTGCACTGCAACCACTGGTTCAACCACCTGCGCGTGCGCCTTGGCTTTCCCTACTGGTCGTTTTCGCAGTACCTCAAGCACAAGGTAAAGAATGCCGTCAGCTTCATTTCCGACTTTGAGCATGCGCTGGCCAACGAGGCGCGCCGGCGCGGCCTCGACGGCGTGGTGTGCGGACACATCCACAAGGCCGAGATCCGCGATATCGACGGCATCCTGTATTGCAACGACGGCGACTGGGTCGAAAGCCTCACCGCGCTGGTCGAGACCCACACCGGCGAATTGCGGATTGTCGAATGGGGCCGGCCAGGCGAGGCGCCCGCCCCCTGCGTGGAAGGGGCGCCGATTGCCGCGCCCGAACATCGGGATACAGGAGTGCCGGCATGAGAATAGTCATCGTCACCGACGCCGCGCCGCCGCAGGTCAATGGCGTTGTCATCACTTTGGGCACGCTGGCGCGCGAACTCGGGCACCTCGGACACGAGGTGCACATGATCACGCCGGCCAGCTTTCGCACCATGCCGTGCCCGACCTATCCGGAGATCCGCCTCGCGCTGTTTCCCGGCGCGGGTGTCAAGCGTGCCCTTGAAGCCCTGACGCCGGACGCGATCCATATCGCCACCGAAGGCCCGCTCGGGATTGCCGCGCGGCGCATCTGCGTGCGTCGCGCCTGGCCATTCACCACGTCGTATCACACGCGCTTTCCGGAATACGTGCGCGCGCGGGCGCCGGTGCCCACAGCCTTCACCTACGCCTGGCTGCGTCGATTCCATGCGCGCGCGCAACGCGTGATGGTGCCGACCGAATCGATCCGTGAGGAATTGAAAGCGCGTCATTTCGACAACACCGTGATCTGGCCGCGCGGCGTCGATATCGCGCGCTTCGCACCGGAAGGTCCGCAGGCGCCGCATCCCGACATGCCGCGTCCGCTGTTCGCCTACGTCGGCCGCGTGGCGGTGGAAAAGAATCTCGCCGCCTTCCTCAAGCTGGACTTGCCCGGCTCGAAATGGGTAGTCGGTGGCGGTCCGCAACTGGCGGCGTTGCGGCGTGATTTTCCCGCCGTGCATTTCAGCGGTGCGATCGAGCATCGCGACCTGCCGGCCTACTACCGTTGTGCCGATGCGTTCGTGTTTCCCAGCCTGACCGACACCTTCGGCCTGGTGCTGCTGGAAGCACTCGCCTGCGGTGTGCCGGTGGCCGCGTTTCCGGTGCCAGGACCGGTGGACGTGGTGGGCAGTTCCGGGGCAGGTGTGCTGGACCACGACCTGCGCCGTGCAGCCTTGGGCGCCCTCCGGATTCCGCGCGAAACGGCGCGGGCACATGCACTCAAGTTTTCGTGGGAGCGCGTAGCGCGTGTGTTTCTTGGCCATCTCGCCCCGATTGGCGCAAATCGGATAGCGGTCGCCGCAAGCCTCGCATCGTAGTGCACTAGCAGCCTGTCGGACTTGTGGAACGTCGGCTACAAATCGGCCGCAGCGGTCCATTTTTCACCGCCTTCTTGTCCCATAGCCGTGCTATGGGACTGCGAATGCGGCAAAAACTGTCCTCGCTG
>JAYVST010000035.1:0-16053 GCA_043775255.1 Burkholderiales bacterium | reverse complement strand
CTTGCCGCCGCCAGCACGCAATTGCTGTGGGTGGTCAATAGCGGTCGGGACGAAGACCTGAAACATGTCGCGCGCATCCGTCTTGCCGGAATCATGCTTGACCAGAAGCAGTTCGATGAGGCCATCAAGCTGCTCGATACCACGCATCCGTCGCAATTCACCGCGCAGTATGCGGATCGTCGAGGTGATGTTCTCTTCGCGATGGGCAAATTGGCGGACGCGCGTGACGCTTGGCAAAAGGCGCTGGCAGCCAGCGGCACTGCAGCCACCCTCAAGGCGGCTCTGGAATTCAAGCTGGAAATGGTGGGCGCGTCGCCGACGCCGTCAAAGTCGTGATCAACAGGGCGGTCCGATTGCGAGTGGCGGCGGTCGTTCTGGTCGCCATGGCCGTTCTGCCGGCATGCTCGGGGCTTGCCAAACTCAATCCGCTCAATTGGTGGAGTTCGGATCCGACCGGTCCGAAACCGATACCCTTGGCGGAAATCAAGCCGACGCTGGCACTGGTGCCGGCTTGGCGAGCAGGGGTCGGCGGCGCTGGAACTTCCCTGTTCGTTCCGGCACTATCCGAGGACATGGTGTTCGCGGCAGACGCCGATGGAACGCTTGCCGCGTTCGATGTTCGGGATGGCGTACAGAAATGGCGCGTCGTTGCGAACCGGGCCGGTTTGTCAGCCGGGGTCGGGGCAGGCGAACGGACTGTCGTGGTTGCCACTGCCAAAGGCGAAGTTCTGGCATTCGACACAGCGGGCGTCGAAAAGTGGAAAACCACGGTGTCAAGCGAAGTGCTGGCTGCGCCCTTGATCATTGACGGCCTCGCCCTCGTACGCAGCAACGACAACAGCATTCATGCCTTCGCCTTGTCGGACGGCAAGCGTCGCTGGTCGTACCAGCGTACCGCACCGGCATTGGTGCTGCGCAACTACGGTGGCCTGGCCGCCCGCAGTGGCACCATTTTCGCCGGGTTTGCCGGAGGAAAGCTGGTTGCATTGGTGTCCGGTAATGGTAGCGTGCGATGGGAAGCAACCGTGGCTTTGCCTCGCGGCGCCACCGAACTTGAACGGATTGCCGACGTCACCGGCACCCCGGTGCTGCGCGATCGAACGGTCTGTGCCGTGGCTTACCAGGGGCGGGCCGGGTGTTTCGATACGCAAAATGGCCAGCCCGTCTGGACGCGCGACGTTTCGAGCCAGACCGGCATGGCCATCGATGCGCGCTATGCTTTTGTGTCCGACGAGCGATCAAGCGTGTTCGGTATCGCCGCCGAGACCGGTAGCAGCCTATGGAAGCAGGATCGACTGCAGTGGCGCGGCCTCTCCGCACCGCTCTCAATTGGGCGAGCCGTGGTGGTAGGTGACTATCAGGGCATGATTCACGCACTGTCTCGTGACGACGGCGGCCTCGTCGGTCGCGCCGCGACCGACGGCGGCCGGATCGCCGCGCCACCGATCGCCATCAACCTCGGACGCGGCGAAGGCTTCCTGGTACAGACCAGAAGCGGCGGCCTGTTTGCGTTTTCGCTCTAGCAGCCCGTCGGACTTGGGGCGTCGAAAGCGAAAATCGGCCCCAGCGAGGACAGTTTTTGCCGCATTCGAAGTCCCATAGCCCGGCTATGGGACAAGAAGGCGGTGAAAAATGGACCGCTGCGGACGATTTGTAGCCGACGGTCCCCAAGTCCGACAGGCTGCTAGCATTGCCATCGCCCGTCGAGCGGGTCGCTTTCACGCCTGAGCGCACCAGTGCGTTCTTCAGATCGGAACTGGAGAATTGGGCACGCGCGGTCAAGCCTCCGGGCGCCAAGGCTGACTGAATCATGGTCTGCGGGCCTTACCTGACGCTCGCGTCGTTTCGGCAGCGGGTGCGCCACTGAGCGTTAGTCACGATCAATCGCAAACGTCGCCGTTTTGCACGGTTTTGGACCGGCAGATCCGCCCGCTGCCAGTACCGCAAATCGTCAACCCAGCCGACGACGCCGCGGCAAGGCAAGGCACTGCGCTGCAATGCACAGGAACATCATGCATCGGCGACAAAGGCTTGGTCGGTATCGAACTTCGCCGAGAGCAGCACCGGCGCCCCTTTGGTCACCAGCAGCATGTCCTGCACATGCCAGAAATTCACATGCGGTTCGAGGGCCAGCACCATGCCTTCTTCGAGCACATGTTCGCTCTTGCGACGCAGGATCGGTTCCTGCTGGTGCCACCAGGTCCCCACGCTGTGGCCGATCAGCATGTGGTGGTCGGGCCAGCCGGCCTTGCGGTACTCGCCCATGGTGAAGGCCCACAGATCATGCACGTTCTGGCCGGCGCGGCAGCGGTCGATCACCTTGCGGTGCACCTCCAGGTTGATGGCGTAGTCGCGAATCTGCTCGGCCGTCGGCGTGCCGACGATCACGGTGCGCGACTGGTGGCCGGGGTAGCTTTGAAGATAGGCCACGTAATCGGTGCGGATGGCGTCGCCGCGCTGGATCACCATATCGCTCTCGCCGCCGTAGGGCACGGTGTTGCGGAACACATTCAAAATGCCGTGCGCCCACTCGAAACCAAGGCGCAGGCAGGTACCCATCATGTCGGCATGTACCTTGCGCTCGGTGTCGCCGACGCGGATGCGGCGGAACACCTCGAGGTAGGCGTCGTCGAGCATGTCTGCGGCGACGCGGATCTGCGCCACTTCCGCGTCTGTCTTGATCCAGCGCACGCGGTCCATCAGTTCGGTGCATGCGGCCATGCGCATGTCGGGCAAGGCCTGCGCGAGCGCCTCCCAGTGCGCGGCGCTGAAGTAGTCTTTCTCGAAGCCCACGCGGGCGGCGGCCAGTCCCATGCCGCGCAGCACACCGGCCAGCTTTTCCTGCGGCGAATCGACATAGGCCTCGTAGAGCACGATGTCGTCAATCCAGCCGTCGCGCTCGGCCAAGCCCGCAGCGATCTTGTTGGCGACGATCGCCGGCCGGCCGTTGCGCGGCCATACCAGCACCACCGGGCGGGTGGAATCGGTGAGGTCGACATGGCGCTGCAGCGTGCCCGGGTAGACCACCCCGGACAAGTAGGTGAAGTTCTGGCCCGAGCGTAATACCAGCGCATCGAGGCTGGCCTCGTCCATCAGCGCATTCAGGCGCGCGACGTTGGCGATGTTGGTTTTTCTGGCCATGGCCCTATTCCGGTTGAATGCCCGCAGCCTTGACGATACGGGCGAACCTGTCGTGCTCGGCCTTGAGAGCCGCGCCGTATTGCTCCGGCGTTGAGGCAAATATCTCCAGGCCCTGTGCGCCCACCTTTTCCCGGAAATCCGCCAGGGCGAGGATCTTCCCCACCTCGGCATTGAGCCGGTCGACCACCGGTTTAGGCGTGCCGGCGCCGGCCAGCAGACCGAACCAGAGGCCCACGTCGAAGCCCGGCAGCCCGGCCTGGGCGAAGGTGGGCACGCGGGGGTCGGCAAACGGCGTATCGCCCGAAATCGCCAACGCCTTGAGTCGGCCGGCCCGCACATTGCCCAGCACCGTGGCCGGGGTCTGGAACGACAGCTGGGCCTGGCCGCCCATCACGTCGGCCACCGCCGGCGCCGCGCCCTTGTAGGGAATGTGCACCAGCTTCACGCCGGCCAGGTTGTTGAACAACTCGGTAGCCAACTGGTTGATCGAGCCGCCCGGCGCGGCGCTGTTCAGGGCGCCCGGCCGGGCCCGGGCCAGGGCGATGAATTCAGCCAGTGTCGCCGCCGGCACCGTCGGCCCGACCACGAGAAGCAAGCCGGTGCGCGCCAGGCTCGCCACCGGGGCGAAGTCGGTGACGGAATTGAACGGCAGCGGCGCCTTCGACAAATGCGGCGCCAGCACATGCGAGTTGCCGGGCAGGAGCAGGGTATGACCGTCGTGCTCGGCCGCCAGCAGGGCCTGGGAGGCGATCACTGTATTGCCGCCGGGGCGGTTCTCCACCACCACCGTTTGCCCAAGCGCCTCGCCCAGCCTTGGCGCCAGCAGGCGCGCCAGAATGTCGTTGGTCCCGCCGGGTGAAAACGGCACGATGATGCGCAGCGCCTTGGACGGGAATGCCGGCTGCGCGGCTGCCGGCGTCACCGGCATGGCCATTGTCGTCACCAGCATGGCAGCAACGAACCCTATCGACCTCATTTTCGACTCCCGAATGTGCATGGATCGCCCGATCGGCTCCTGACACAACGCTGTCAGGATCGCCAGAGTAGTATTTCACGTGCCGCCAGCCGGGCCGGATACAGAAATCGCGCAAGACCTGCATGCGGCGCCCAATACTGTCTTGCGTGAACCCAACCCCACAAAACCGACTGGAGCACACATGAACACGATCGATATCGCCAACAAGCTTGTGGAACTGTGCCGCCAAGGCAAAAACATGGAAGCGCTCGCCACACTTTATTCGAACGACGCCGTCAGTGTTGAAGCGATGGCCATGCCGGGCATGAACCAGGAGGCGCAGGGCCTGCCCGCTATCAATGCCAAAGGCGAATGGTGGGTAGCCAACCACGAGGTGCATTCGGCTGCGGTCACCGGTCCATGGCCGCACGGCGACCGCTTCATCGTCGGCTTCCAGTACGACGTGACCAACAAGCCCTCCGGCAACCGCATGCAGATGGACGAAGCCGCGCTGTTCACGGTAAAAGACGGCAAGATCGTGCGCGAGGAGTTTTTCTATCGCGGCATGTAGCCGGCCGCAAGGCGATGCGATCGGCGCGGCTGCCACTATCGGGAAGTCCCACGCTCAAGACAGGAACACGCCACTGGCGAGGCTGTCATGTTTTTGGCGATGATCGAACATCGGAAGGAAGGCTCGAATGGCAAAACTGGATCGGACCAAGGCAAACCCCTGGTCCCTCAAGACCCCGCCCGGGACATCCGAATACACCATGCACGTGGACGACAAGGATGGCGTGAAAATCCTCGTGTGTACGGTAGGCAAGACGGTACTGCACTACGACGCGCGCTGCATCGACGACCTCCACGCCATGCTCAAGGCGGCTGGCGACTGGGTGGAGTTGGGCGGCGCCGACGAGCAGAAGCCGGCCAGGGAGGGAACCGTGGAAGCCTGGGGCCGCTCAGCGAAGAACCCGGTGGGCGGCTGGTACGGCCTTAAAAAGGGCTTCCGCGGCCGCTTCGGCGTCTACGTTCCACCCCTGATGGAAGCGCTCGGCTTGTGCGAACTGGAGCACAACCCGAAGAACAACCGGATGCGCAACTGCAAACCTGGGGACAGCCCGGCCGGTTTCGATTGACCCTGCCAGCGACGAAGCCGATAATTTGCGCAGCGCGGCAGGGAATTTTTTAGGCCCTTGCCAGAGCCTCAAGGTCGCTTCGCGGCGCCGCAGCCGCACCAGGGAGCCGGCATGACGTTTGAAGTCCACTGGGAACGCAACGACTATTCCCGCATTCCCTTCCGCCTCTACCACGACCCCGAGGTGTACGCGCTCGAAATGGAGCGCATCTTCCGCGGGCCGACCTGGAGCTACCTGTGCCTGGAGGCGGAAATCCCCAATCCGGGTGACTACCGTACTACCTGGGTGGGCGATACGCCGGTGGTGGTGACGCGCGCAAACGGCGAAGCAGGCGGCCCGATCCACGCCTTCATCAACCGCTGCGCCCACCGCGGCGCGCAGATCGTGCGCAAGACCCATGGCAACGCGCCCGAGCATGTGTGCATCTACCACCGTTGGTGCTACCGCACCGACGGCGAACTGATCGGCATTCCGTTCCGCCGCGGTTTAAAGGGCGAAGGCGGCATGCCGAAGGAATTCGACATGGCGGCGGCATCGCCGAAAAAACTGAGAGTCGCCAACGTCAGCGGCGTCATCTTCGGTACCTTCTCGGACAAGTCCGAATCGATCGAGGACTATCTTGGCGAGTTCGGCATGGGCATGGTGAAGCGCTTTTTCCACAAGCCCGTGCGCATCATCGGCTACTCGCGCCAGCTGATTCACAGCAACTGGAAGCTCTACGCCGAGAACCTGCGCGACACCTATCACGCCAGCCTGTTGCACGAATTCTTCGTCACCTACGGCGTGGACCGCGCCACGCAAAAGGGCGGCGTCAAGATGGACGCGCGCCATCGCCACAACATGAACCATGCCTACACCGCCACCGACACGCAGGAGGAGGCGCGCGCCGCCTATGCCGGCAACGCCGGCGTCAAGCTCGACCGCATGCGTCTGCGCGACACCAAGCTGCTCGAACACACGCCCGAATTCGAAGACCGGATGAACCTGGCGGCGCCGGTGTTTTTCCCCAACGGATTGCTCATCCAGATCAACCAGTCGCTCGGCACGCGACAGATCCGCCCCAAAGGCGTCGACGGCGTGGAGGTGTTCCAGACCCTGTTCGGCTTCGAGGACGACACGCCCGAACAAGCCCGCCACCGGCTGATCTCGGCCAACTTGGTCGGCCCGGCCGGCTTCGTCAGCATGGAAGACGGCGAAGCCTTGGAGCTGATCCAGAAAGCCACGAAAAACGAGAACCGCGCCACCAATATCGTCGAGATGGGTGGGCTGGGCCCCATCACCGACCTGGCGCACCGCGTGACCGAAACCCCGGTGCGCGGCTTCTGGTCCTATTGGGCCGAGCTGATGGGCGTGGAAGCGCCGGGCGGTGTACGGTGATGGTCCCGGACAACATCCGCCATGCCGCATCCGACCTGCTGGCCGAATACGCCTGCCGCATCGACGAGGACAGGCTCGAAGACTGGATCGAACTCTTCGTCGACGCCTGCGACTACAAGGTGGTGACGCGCGAAAACGTCGAGCAGGGCCTGCCCAACGTGCTCATGTGGTGCGACAACAAGAACATGCTGCGCGACCGCGTGGCCTCCTATCGCCAAGTCAACGAATACAACCTGCACTGGGACCGCCACGTGATCGGCCCACCGCGTTTTTGCGGCGAGAAAGACGGCGTGTGGACCATCGAGGCCGCCTACAGCCTGTTCCAGACCGACATGGAAGGGGGTTCGAGCCTGTTTTCGGTGGGGCGCTATCGCGTCGATTTCATGCTCGTTGTCGGAGGCGCACACATCAAGTCGGCCTTGGTTATTGCCGATACCGGGCTGATTCCAACCCTGCTGGCGTCGCCGGTCTGAGAGCCTGCGAATATTTCTACTGCGCGGCCCGATCTCGGGTCTGCGCTGCTCGCCGTACCGAAGTACGGCTGCGCTGTTCGTCCCGACCTCGAACCGCTCGCTACGAAATCTTCACAGGCTCTGAACGAGGGCCGCGCACGCGGTGCGCGAACGCGCGCCCGGTCCGCGAACCCTACCAGGCGTTGTAACCACCGTCGACCAACAGGTCGGCGCCGGTCATGAAGCTCGACGCGTCGGAAGCGAGAAACAACGCCGCCGGGCCGAGTTCATGCGGCAGACCAAGCCGGTTCATCACATGCTTGGGGCCGAACAGTTCGCGCGCCTTTTCCATCGTGCCGGCGCGCAGGATCATGCGCCCGGTTTCGACCGCGCCGGGCGACAGCGTGTTGACGCGGATGTTCTGCGCCGCATGATCCATGGCCATCACCTTGGCCATCTGAATCAACGCACCCTTGGTCGCGCAATAGGCCACCCGCCCCGGCGCCCCGACCGAACCCATCTGCGAGGCGATGTGGATGATAGAACCGCCACCGCCACGCGCCATGTGCGGGATCGCCCACTTGCTCATCAGGAAGGCGCCGCCGACATTGGTGGCGAACACCTCGTTCCAGCCCTTGAGATCGTAGTCGAGCACGGTGCTGGTCGGGTCCATGCCGGCCGCGCCGTTAACAAGCACGTGCAGGGCGCCGAATTCGGCCACCACGCGTTCGACCGCGGCGCGGGTGGCGGATTCGGAAGCGACATCGCATTGGAGCGCCAGCGCCTGCGCACCTGCCTGCGTGACGGCGGCGGCGCTCTCGTTGGCGAGTGCTGCGTTGGCGTCCACACAAGCGACCGCCGCACCAGCCTCAGCGAATGACACGCAAATGGCGCGCCCGATGCCGCCGCCGGCGCCGGCCACCAACGCTACCTTGCCCCTGAGGGAAAATTTGTCGAGTGTATTCATGTTGCGCTCCTGTCAGACCATTCCGATGTTTTGCTGCAACCCGTGCGGCAAATCCGCTGGCGCCGGACCAGTGGCGTGGTGCTTGCAGCCCAACGGACCGGCTGTTAGGCACTGCCCAGATAGGCTTCCTTCACCCGCACATCCTGCTTCAACGCCGCGCAAGTACCTGCGGCGATGATGGCGCCGGTCTGCAGCACGTAACCGCGGCTGGCCGTCTCCAGCGCGTAGCGCGCGTTCTGCTCCACCAACAACACGCTGGTGCCGGCACGATTGATGTCGCGGATGCTGCGGAAAATCTCCTGCACGATGATCGGCGCCAAGCCCAACGACGGCTCGTCCAAGCAGAGCAGCACCGGTTCGCACATCAGCGCGCGCGACAGGGCAAGCATCTGCTGCTCGCCGCCGGAGAGCGTACCGGCCGGCTGCGCGGCACGTTCACGCAGGCGCGGAAAGGTGTCCATCATACGTTCGATCAGCGTGGCCACGCGGGCCTTGTCGCCGCGAAAGCGGAAGCCGCCCATCTCGAGGTTCTCGCGCACCGATAGAAAAGGGAACACGCGCCGCCCTTCGGGCACCAGCGCGATGCCGGCCAGCACGCGCTCATGCGAGCGCAGGGCCGTGATGTCGCAGCCGCGAAACAGGATGCGCCCGCGGCGCGGCCGCATAGCGCCGGCCACGCCGCGCAGAGTGGTGGACTTGCCGGCGCCGTTGGCCCCCACCAGGGTGACGATCTCGCCTTGTTCGACGGTGAAGGAAATGTCGCGGCAGGCCGCCACATCGCCATAGGCCAGTTCGATGCCTTCGACCTGCAGCAGCGCGGCCATCAGGAATCGACCCCGCCGGTGAATTCGCCGCCCAGATAGGCTTCGATCACCTTGGGATTGCTCTGCACTTCGCGCGGCGCGCCGTCGAACAGGTATTCGCCATGATCCATCACGAATACATGGTCGGCCACCTTCATCACCAGATCCATGTTGTGTTCGACCACCACCACGGTGATGCCGCGCCCGCGCATGTCGCGCAAGCGCTGCAGCAGAAACGCCACCTCGGAGGAATTGAGGCCGGCGGCCGGTTCATCGAGCATGAAAAGCTTCGGGCCGGTGGCCAATGCGCGGGCAATTTCCAGCATGCGCTGCTGGCCATAAGGGAGCGAGCCGGCGCGCTGTTGCGCCAGATCGGCCAGGCCGACGAATTCGAGCAGGGCCAGCCCTTCCTCGCGACAGCGGGTCCAGTCGCGCCAGAACGCCGCGCCCGGCAAAAGGTATTGCCAGGCCGGCACCTGGTGGTGGATATGGAAACCGGCCAGCACGTTGTCGAGCAGGGATAGCTGTTTGAACAGGCGGATCTTCTGGAAGGTGCGCGCCAGTCCCAGGCGCACGCGCCGATGCGCCGGCAGGCCTGCGAGTTGCCGCCCGGCGAACAGAAGCTCGCCGGAATCGGGCTGATAGGTGCCCGACAGCAGATTCATCACTGTCGACTTGCCGGCGCCGTTCGGGCCGATCACGGCAAAGATCGCGTTTTCCGGCACCGCGAGCGAAATGCCCTGCACCGCTTTGACCCCGCCGAAACTCTTGCGCAGGTTGCGTGCTTCGAGCAAGGCCGTCATCGGGCGCCGCCTTCTGCATCGCGCCCGGAAGCGCCGCCGCGCAAGCGCTTCACCAAGACCTGCCAAGCCTGCACGATGCCGCCGGGCATGAACAGCACCACCAGGGTCAGCGACAGGCCGTAGACGATCAGGCGCAGGTCGCCGAAGGTGCGCAGCACTTCGGGCAGAAAGGTCAGCACCACTGCGCCGATCACCGGGCCGATCATGGTGCCCATGCCGCCGACGATCACCATGGCCATCATGGTGAAGGATTCGACGATGTTGAAGGCGTCCGGCACCAGGGTGCCGACAAAGCCGGGATAGAAGCAGCCGGCCAGCCCGGCGATGGCGGCAGACAGGCCGAACGAAAAGGCCTTCCAGCGCGCGCCGTCGACCCCCAGGGAGGCCGCCGAAATTTCATCCTCGCGAATCGCGCGCAGGGTTTCGCCGATGGGCGAGCGCACCAGATTGTCCATCACCAGGTAGACCAGGAGGGCAATGCCGGCCACCAGATAAAACAGGGCCGCCTGATTGCCGAAGGAAATCGCCGGCAGCCCGGGCAGGTTGATCGGCGGCGGCGGCATGATGCCGTAGATGCCGCGCACGCCCTTGGTAACCGATTCCCAGTTGATCAGCACCTGATAGACGATCACCGCGAAGCCGAGCGAGGCGATGCCGAGGTAGTGCCCGCGCAGACGCACGGCAAACGCGGCCAGCAGCAAGCCGACCAGCCCGGAGGCGACCACGGCGGCAGCGGCGGCAAGCCAGAAATTCCAGCCGTAGCTCTTGAGCAACACGGTGGTGACATAAGCACCGATGGCGAAAAACCCCGATTGGCCCAGACTGAGCTGTCCGGTGTAGCCGATCACCAGGTTGAGCGACATCGCCAGCAGCACGTTCATCGCGCATACCACCAGGATGCCGCGCCAGTACGGCGTGCCCAGCACCTGCGGCAGGAGAATGATGACTACCAGGGCCGCGACATACATCGGCCAGCGCACCGGGGGCCGCAGGGCGGACGAACCCGCCCGGCTCATACGTTCTCCTCGCGCCGCTCGGCGATCAGGCCGGTGGGCTTGACCACCAGCATGACAAGCAGCAGCACGAACACCACCAGATCGATCACGCCGGGGCCCAGGTACTGCACGGTAAAGGCTTCGATGATGCCCACCAGGATGCCGGCGATGATGGTGCCTTCCATGTTGCCGAAGCCGCCGATGATGACGATCGCGAACGCCTTGACGATCAGGCTGGTGCCGGCGAACGGCGTCAACACGATCACCGGGCCGAGCAGCGCACCAGCTAAGCCCGCCAGGGCCGAGGCGATCACGATGGTGAGGCCGATGAGGAAATTCTCGTTGATGCCCATGAGCCCCGCGGTCTCGCGGTCTTGCGACACCGCGCGCAGCGCCTTGCCGAGAAAGGTGAATTTCATGAAGCCGTAGAGCCCGCCGATGGCCAGCGCCGCGACCACCACCACCAGCACGCTCTGCTGGCTGAAGAAAATCTTGCCGAAACGGATGGTGTGCTGCGTGAACGGCGAATCGAACTGGAACGGGATCGGTCCGAACACCGCCAGTTGTGCGTTTTCCAGCAGCACCGACACGCCGATCGTGGCGATCAGCGGACGCAATTCGTCGCTCCGGTTGCGCAATGGCGCGAACACCGCCGCGTTGACCAGAAAGCCCAGGATCGCGCCCGCGCCCAGCGCGAGAAAAATCGACAACACATAGCCGGTGGTGTCCGACATGCCCAGCCACTTGGTGGCGAACCGCGTCGCGCCGAAAAACGCCGTGAATGCGCCGACGGTTACGAAGTCGGCATGCGCGAAGTTGATCTGGTTCATCACCCCGTAGATCAGGGTGAGGCCCAAGGCCACCAGCACATACAGGCAGCCGAGGTATACGCCGTTGATCGACTGCTGCAGGATCAGCGCAAGGAAATCAGACACGTGAAGGGGTGCACTCTCTGAAATATGCCGTGCTGCGATCGGCGATCCATCGGCTATCGATCATTGCCAACACCATGACGGACTCGCCACAGGCATGAGTGAGTCGTTTTTCAAGGTTTCGGCAGTTCGCAAAAACGCACCGGCCGCCTGCGCTTGGCGGCCGGTGCTGCATGACCGGGCACCGAAGACGCCCGCTACCAGGGCAGCCCTTTCCAGGACAGGTCGGTCTGGGTCTCGACAAAGTGGATCACCGACAGGTCCGAATTCTGGCCCTTGGCGTCGAAGGTGATCTTGCCCGTGGTGACCTCGACGTCCTTCATCTTCGAGAGCCGGTCGCGCAACGATTCCGAGTCGTTGGCGCCGCGGCGCATGGCCTCGGCGATAAGCATGATCGCGTCATAGGCATGGGCGTTGATGTGCGTGGGCGTCTTGTCGGCGCCGTACTTGGCACGGAAGGCGGCGTTGAAGTCGGTGACGATCTTGCGCTTTTCGGTCGGGTCGAACTGCACGATGCGGATGTACCCTTGCGCCGCCACGCCGGCCTTGGCATCGAAACCCCAGGGCAGCCAGATCGAGCCCATCTGGATGGCATTGCCGCCGCCGCCCTTGACAACCTTGGCCTGCGCCAGCGCCTGCGACAGGCGCACTTGCTGGCCTTCGAGTGCGAAGGTTGGCAGTACGTCGACCTTGCCTAAGGCCGCGATGCGCGTGGCGATGGGCGTGAAGTCGTTGACATCGCGGCCGAAATCGATGCGCCCGACGATCTTGCCGCCGGCCGCCTCAAACGCCTTGGCGAAGCCGTCGGCGTTGTCGACGCCCGCGTTGGTTTTTTCATGCAGCAATACTGCGGTTCGCGCGCCGAGCTTGTTGTACGCATTGAGTCCCATCGGCCCGCCCTGCTGCTGGGCACTGGGGAAAATGCGGAACACGTACTTGTAGCCGGACTCGGTCAGCGCATTGGTGGCGGAACCGGCGTTGAGCATCGGCACCTTGGCCTGCTCCAAGATCGGCGCGATTGCCAACGAGGCGTCGGAACACTCTTCGCCCACCACGATATGCGGCTTGAACTGCTCCAGCACGCGCTTGACCGTGTTGGTGGCCTGTAGCGGACTGCAGGCGGAATCCTCGAACTGCACCTGGATTTTCGCGCCGCCGCGGTTGACCTGCTCCAGCGCGAGTTCGATGCCTTCCTTGCCCATCACGCCGAAATACGAGCCCGGGCCGGAAATCGGCATGAGCACGCCGACCTTGATCACATTTTGCGCAAGCGCCGGCACGCAGAAAGCGGCCAGCACCAGCGCCCCGAACAGGGCGCCAGACTTACATCCGGATACATGACGCATAAAGCACTCCTTGACTTGAACAGGGGAAATCGGCTCGCAGACGCTTGCCGGCTCAAGCGCGTTAACGCAGCCCGGCAACACCCTTCAGGTTACCGTAGAGACCCATCCGGAGCAAGCACGATTATGTCCGGTCAAATGGCGCACAGCCAGAAGGCGTGAGCGAGCGCGCAGGCGCCAACGCGATGCGTGCCCGCAAGGGGGCGCTATCTTGAAGTTGCGCGGCCGCTCCCGGTCACCCGGAAAGCGCTGCCAGCGCCGCGTAGAACTTGCCGACGCCTCCGATCACCTGCGCGGCCGGGCGGCCGCGCAGGTGGGCCGGGAACATTTTGCGCCTGCGCGGAGTCGCCCCGCTGCGAAGCAGTGCGGCGGGGCAACGCGTGAGCGCGTCGACGCGATCGCGGCGGCCAGCGCCGGATTCACCGGCCCCGAGCACCGAACAACGAAAGGTCGATCGACATGCCCATCGCCTGATAGCCCATGCGGTTCGGATGCAGCTTGTCCCCTGGGCCGCCGACGGTGCTGTCGGGCACGAACGCGGCCTGCATGGCGCCGCTTTGCGGGTCGGTGGTGGCGCGGTCGAAATCGGCGACACCGTCGAACAGGCCGCCGCTGCGGATGAAGTCGTTCAGCTTCTTGCGCTTTTCGTCCTGCAGTTCGAAGCCGTGCGCGGCGCTGGTGCTACCGAGGGCCGAGGTCAGGGTGGCGCCGATCACCTTGACGCCGGGAATGCGCGCGCGCATGCGTGCCACTCCTTCGCGCATGCCGGCGATCACCGCGTCGGCATCGGCATTGCCGTTGCGGCTGAAATCGTTGGTGCCCTCGAGCCAGATCACCGCCTTGACGCCGGAGAGCGAGAGGACATCGCGCTCAAGCCTTGTAAGCGCGGAGGGCCCGCCCGCAAACGGCTTTTGCGGCGAATATTCCTGCGGCCCGATCACCTGGTTGCCGCCAATGCCGGCATTGAGCACCGACCAGTTGTGTCCGAGGCGGCGTCCCAGCACATCGGGCCAGCGGTCGTCGCCGTTGAGGGTGGAGGCGGTGCCGTCGGTGATCGAGTCGCCAAAGGCCACCACAGCGCCGACGGCCCGCAGTACGCGCATGTCGAGCGCATCGATGAAATACCAGGAGGCGGTGGCGAATGGAAACGCGGCCTCGGATTCGTCCGCGCCCTTCGAGCCGGCGCCGGCCAAGGTCACGTAGGAAGACTGCAACGCCTTCGCATGCCAGGTCATCGGGCCGCTGGCGCCGGCTACATGAAAACTGAGCGCCAGCTTGCGCCCGCGCAGTTCCGCGCCTTTGCGGACAAACGGCAGCGTCACCGCATCGCTCCAGACCGATGCGCCGGCGGCCACGGTTACCGATTTGCGCCCGCCGAAGGTCACCGCGCGATTGGTGCCCGGCATGAGCTGCGAACCGGACCATTGCAGCCCTGCATGCGCATCGTCAAAGGTCACCGGCTGTGTGCCAAGCGCGTTGGAAAAGCGCAAGCGCGCCTGCCCACCCCATATTTCCGGCTTGACAATGAGCCGGAACGACTGGTCGCGCGCGCCGTTCTCAGGCGCCGGAAACACCAGCGCCAGGTTGGGCTGTGCCGACGGATTGCCCACCGGATAGGGCCCCTGGACCGACGCCGCCCAACTGGTGACCCAGTGGCCAGGTTCGGCAGCCACCACGCCGGCCGTGCACACCAATGACAGAAATACCCAGCGCAACGTGAACCGCAGCATGATGTTGTCTCCCAGTAAATCGGCTTTCCGCCTGTCGGTCGCATTATGCATCGGCGCCGTGCCGCTTGCACCGCACCAACACAGGCCAGCCGCGATCGCCGTCGGTCTGATATTCTCCGTCGTCTGCCTTGTTGCAATCAGGAATCCGCCATCATGCGCATCCCCTCGCATCGTTTGCCGTCGTCGGTCGCCGTTCCCGCGTCCTTCGTGGCTGTCGCGCTGACCGCGCTTTTGCTCCTCTGGCCCGCGCTCGCTGCGGCGCAGGGCGCGATCGCCGTCGGCCGTACCCTCCCCACCACCGGCCCGATCGCCGTCTATGGCAATGCGAAGCGGCTCGGCGGCGACGCCTATATCGAGCGTATCAACCGCGAAGGTGGCATCCGCGGCAGGCGCATCGCGCTGACGACACTCGACGACAAGTACGACGCCGCCGAAGCGGTAAAGAATATCCGCACCCTCGACGACGCCGGCGTCGTGGCGATACTCAACCTGCTGGGCGTGCCGATCGTCGCAGCAGCCCTGCCGGTGATGGAGCAACTCAAGCTTCCTGCGGTCGGGCTCACCAGCGGCGCGGCGGCGGCGCGCAACCCGCATCGGCGCTACGGGTTCCCGGTGCGCGCCAGTTATGCCGACGAGGCCGCCGCCATCACGCGCCATTTCAAAAGCCTCAACCTGACGCGCGTGATCATCGTGCGGCAGAACAACCCGTTCGGCAATTCGGTGGCCGACAACATGCTGGCTGCCCTTGAAGCCGTCGGCATCAAGCCGGTGGCGGATTACGTGATCAAGGTCGACGGCAGCGACACCAAGGAGGCCGTGGCCAAACTTGCCGCCGCCGAAGCTGTCAACGTGGTGTTCCTGGCGATGCAGTCGCCCGTCGCGATCCCCATGATCGACGCCATGCGCAGCGGCGCCGTGCAGTCGGGCGCCAACCTGTTCTCGATCTCGGCCATCGACACGACGCAACTGGCGGCTGCGCTCAAGGAGAAGGCACGCGGCGTCGCCATCTCGCAGATCGTGCCGCTGGCGCAGACCGCGCTGCCCTTGGTGCGCGACTACATCCGCGACCTCAAGGCGATCAACGGCGGCGTGCCTTCCTTCTATGGCTTAGAGGCTTATGTGGAGGCGAAAATCTTAGTCGAAGGCTTGCGCCGCAGTACCACCATCGGCCGCGAAGCGCTGGTAACGGCCCTGGAAACCCTCGGCAGCTACGACCTGGGCGGCATGCTGGTCAACTACGGTCCGGGCAAGCACGAAGGCTCGCGCTTCGTCGATCTCACCATGGTCAGTCGGGAAGGCTCGCTGGTCCGCTGATCCGCTGATCCGCTGATCCGCTGATCCGCCGATCCGCTGATCCGCTGATCCGCCGATCCGCCGATCCGCCACCGCCGATCCGCCACCGCCGATCCGCCACCGCCG
>JAYVST010000034.1:0-6325 GCA_043775255.1 Burkholderiales bacterium | reverse complement strand
TTTGCCCGGGCTTACCCGCTCTTTCTCAACGTGCTCTATCAACACCGCGCCCGAGACGCCGAGAGCCTTTGCCAGCTTGAAGATTGTGCCAAGGGATGGCTGTTGCTGCCCCAATTCAAGAATGCTGACGTAAGTGCGGCGCAGATCGGCTTCAAGACCCAATTGCTCCTGGGTCAGCCCGGCCGCAAGCCGAAGCCTGCGCAGCACCACACCAAAAGCCACTGAAGCGTCCACACATTCCTCCCACTATTGGTGGAATGTCGTTTTTTCTGTATAGTTTGTCTTCCCACAACAGTAGGAATTTGATTGTGAAATGGAACGGCGGAGC
Organism: Burkholderiales bacterium; assembly: GCA_043775255.1. Classification (GTDB taxonomy): domain Bacteria; phylum Pseudomonadota; class Gammaproteobacteria; order Burkholderiales; family JAEUOS01; genus JAEUOS01. The sequence continues at coordinate 5,997 of JAYVST010000034.1, read as the reverse complement.
GAGGGGAGGCTATGAGCATTGATCGAAAAGCGGCGATTGGCGGCTTCACGCTGATCGAGCTTTCCATCAGCACGGCGATCATCGGGTTGCTTGCCGCCGGCGCGCTTTCCCTATTCAGTGCTCAGTATCAGCAATCGCGCATCAACTCGACCAAGGACAAGATCAAGGCCACGCAGGTGGCGTTGCAGACGTTCATTTCCGCGAACGGACGTTTGCCGTGTCCGGCCATCCCTTCAATGGCGCCGGTCGCTGCGGGTTATGGCATTGAGATCATGCCCAGCGCCATTGCTGGAAATGCTTGTCCTGGGGCAACCGCTATCGGCGGTGCGCGCGGCTACGCCGGGACGCTCCCGTGGCGATCCTTGGGGCTCTCTGACGATGCTGGCGCAGACGCTTGGCAAAACCTGTTTCACTATCAGGTATCCGAGAGCGCTATCAATAACAACGGCGTACTTACAGATTTTTCCACCATTCAGGCCATGTTTGGCACGATGGCGGTATACAGCGCCGTGCCGCTGACCGGGCAACTGAATTTGAACAACCCTGCCGCAGTGGTGATTCTGTCTCGCGGGCTGAATGGGTTGAGCGCTTACAACAAAAGCGGCACGGCCCCTGCCGTCGACCGACGCGCCGCCAGCCCAATGGAAATGGAGAACGCGAATGACGACAACAATTTCATCTTGGGGCAATACTCAGACGACTCAGCCATTGCTTTTGACGATCTCGTATGGTTCCTATCGCCTGCCGAACTTCTCATAAGACACGGCACGATAAATAGAGGGGAAAGGGGCGTGATAAATCGGGAAGATGCTGGACTTGGCTGGAAGAAAATAACCAGAAAAGTAAATCATTTTAACAGGCGGAAAATGCGCGCCGCCCACCGGATCGGGCCGTCTGCGTGTGAAATACGCAGCCAGGTTCGGTCAGGTCGCGCCGAAGTGCCGCCGCATCAATCGTAGAACGATGCGGCTGGCCGGTTCGTTGAGTTCGACCTTTGGATTGCGATCACCTGGCGGGCTTTTGCTGACCAACGGGAGGTAGGGGCGGGGGGGAATGATGATGCGCTTGCCGCGTCCGGCCTTGCCGCCAAGCTGCTGGATCGCTGCGTATTTCTTGCCCACCGTGAGCTTGGCTTCCGACGAGGTGCTCGATGCCTGCACCGACGACGCCATACTGCCCGACATTTGAAGCACCTGGCCCGGCCGTTTACCCTTGCGGGAACGCGCCTTGATCGTAGCGGCGGCGAGCTTCTTCCATTTTTCCGGGTAGCCCTCTTGTGCAAAGGCCCGTCCCGTCTCGGCGGCCAGTTCGTTTGAAATCGCGCTGAAAACCGGACGCAGGTTCCGGCCAGCGGCAGCCATCCGGGCCAGAGCCGCCCGAAGCTCGCGATCCTGGACTTCAAGCCGCATCATTTAAAAACTCCGTCACGTTCGTGGATAAAAACGCCACGATCTCTCATGTTGTACAAGGCATTGGCGCAATCAGCGCCGAAGGCAAACAACACAGTGCCAGCACCGCAACGGCTTTTCTTGTGCTGGTTCTCAATTCCGGCCACAAACTCGATGCGGCCCGATACAAACAGCATCGCGGTTGCCGAGCGCATGGCTTCTTGACACCATTTTGCATCCGTCCGGCTAAACACCAGCGCGATCCCGTTAGAGTGATGAATCATCCTCTTCATCCACATTTTGGTAGACGGGCCGTAAGGCGGGTTCAACCAAACACGCCCGAACCACGGGACGCTCAGACCGTTGTCAAAAATCGTGAATTTCGTTCTTGCGGGTACTACTGTGTCCATATCGTGAGGGCTGGCAGGATCAAGATCGAACGTCAAGCCGATCGCATCGAACACCCAACCGGGCGTGTACCACTCGACGCTCTTGTGCTTTGCTACCGCCCGTGCTTCTCCAAAAGCGCCGCTCATGTCAACTTCCGATACCCGGCGCAACGTAGTCAGCCTTTCGCGCCAAATTTGCCACCGGTGTCACCTTTGCCAAAACAGTCACTTCAACCCCTCGGCAGGGTTGTGATCCCAGCCGGGATCGGGGATGAATGCGCGCGGCATGCCGGGCAGTTTCACCGCTGTCGTCTTCAGTGCTGGCTTGTCCTTGCGCGGAATTTCCACCGCGCTGATATGCCCGGCGCCGGAGGAAACCACCAAGCTCTCCTCCTCAATCCTGTCCTGCGAGATCGGGCGGGAACGGCAGCGGCAGCGGAAGCCGTTTGGCGGATAGACCACGCCGGTGGCTGGATCATCAAGCCGGAACACGCGCCCATGCAGCATGCGATGCGCCGGGCGGGTGCGGAGGTCAAGGACTGCGACATATTCCCAAAATGGATGGGTGTCCTGCGACGCCTTCATCGCTCGATACCGCCCGGCATTGAACGCCACCTGCAAGTTGGTCTCGTAGATGGTGCGCAAGCGCCACGGCGCGCCCAAAGTCGCGATCTTGCCGCCTTCGGTCAGGCTCTTTACCTCGCCGGTCTCACGATCTACCGCCTTGCCCCACCAGCCTTTACGTTGCAGCACCGGAGTGATTTCGCGGGCGAACTCTTCGTAGGTTTTGCCTTCGCGCATGGCGCGCTCGAGCGCGGCGCGGATGTCGGCCAGCACATCGTAACCGGCGGTGCGCGCCGCTGTGAACGCCCCAGCGCGCGCCTTTGCCGCCGCGTCGCGCCAGTCTTCTGCTGTCTCCAGACCGCGCTTGGCGATCAAGGCGATCACCTCTTCCGGCACGTAGCCGAAAGCGGCCGACAAATCGGTTTGATCGAGCGGCATCAGGCAGCCTCCTGCATTAGCCAGGCTTCGTCTGCTGCACGGGCCTGGGCGAAGGGATCGACGCGCAGCGTCTGCGCGCTGCCGCCTAATTTGAGTCCGTGGCGCGCAACATCGCGCGCACCATCACGCGCACCGTCACGCGCGCCAGCATTGCCGTGCCTTGCATCATCAACGCGCGGTGGGAACTCGTATACCACTGCGCCAAAGCCGCGCGCTACGGCTGCGCTGCCGCGCAAGCGCGCGCGACCACTCGCGTTGACTGAAAAATGCGTCACGTTCACGATCTTCGCCGGCGCTTGCGGATCATCCAAGGCCCGGCCGCCACCGCCAACATAGATGATCTGCGGCGGCGTTACCGGCGCTGGCGCAGTGTCGCCCAGACCGCCGGTACCGGAATACGCCTTCACCTTGGCCACACCCGCCGCCCCGCCGGTCTGCACGCCGCCACTGACTGGCGGAGCGCGAGAAATAGTCACCGGCGCAGCGCCGGACAGACCCACGCCACCGCTGGCGGCATAGACGTAGATGTTGAAGGCGGAATCGAACAAGGTATCCGCCGCACCTGCCACCACAACAGCGCCGGTACCGGCATACACCTTGGTCTTCGTGACCGCTGCCGCGCCCGATGATTGCAGGCCGCCGGAGGCATGGTATTCGTTGGTCTCGGCGACCAAGGCCATGCCACCGGTGAAGAGACTACCGGACGCGGCATACACCTTGGCTTTGGACAGCAGCGCTGCACCGGACGTGAGCACACCACCGGCACCGGCGGGCGATTTGACTTTCACCAGGCCCGCCGATCCTGCCGAAACCAAGCCACCGGAGGCGGCATAAGATTTCGACTTCATCACAACCGCTGCACCGCTGGTCAGCGCGCCACCGGTGCCAGAGATTGACTTGGCTTTGACCAGCGCCGCCGCCCCAGCGGTCTGCACGCCGCCGGTGCCGCTGGCCGATTTGCTTTTCGACACCGCCGCCGCGCCGCCGGTCAGCGCGCCGCCGCTTGCCAGATAGGACTTGGCTTTGGTGGAAGCCGCCGCGCCTGCGGTGATCGCGCCGCCACTGCCAGATGGCGCTTTGACCTTCGCCAGCGCCGCAGCACCAGCGGTTTGCGCACCGCCAGATGCAGCGAACGCCTTACCTTTTGCAAGGAGGGCAGCGCCTGCCGTCTGCGCTCCGCCAGACGCGGCATAGGCGTAGACCACCGCTGGCCCATCGTCAAGAAACAGATTGACCGCCAGCTCATCGACCGGCGAATTGATCTGGCGGAATGCCAGCAGTTCGACCAGGCTGCGCGAGCCGCGCGAGCCGCGCGAGCCGCGGCGTGCGGTACCAAGCGGCCAGCGCCAAAGCTTTGCCATCGGTCAGCCGCGGTGCTTAGCCGTTAAGAATGCTCAAAGTCAGCACTGGCGTCCCGGTCGAAGCACCATCGGGGATCGCCACCGGGAACAGGCAGGAACTGGCGAACACTTCCGGCGCGCCCAACATGTCCCAGGCTTGCGCGTCGATGCCGTTGGCGGTGCGGATGTCGAAATCGGCCAAGCGGCGCGCCACGATCACGTTCACCGATCCGGTGGTCGCTACGACTCCACCCACCGTGAGACTGTCGATCTTCTGCACCCCCTTGTCGCCCGCTTGCAGTGGCATCTGGATGATCCGGCCGGTGATGAACCCGGACAAGGATGCGCTGGCACCGGTGCTGCGCGCTGCCGTCCCAGCCTCATTGGTGTAGCCGACTGCGACTGTGGTCGCAGTCGCCGACACCGCCACGTTGAATTCGAGCAGGATATCGAGATTGCCGAAGTCGGTGCCGCCGGGCAAGCGCGCGGTGTAGGACGGCTGCACCGTGAAGTTGGTGGTCGCCAGCGCGTTCAGGTTGATCGACCCGGCGTGCCACAGACGGTCATAAAGGGTCAAGCCACCGCTGACTGAATTGCGGAAGATGCAGGACGCCAGATAACCCTTGGCGGCACCGCCAAACGCGTTGATCACCGGCACGCCGGCCAGCGCGCCGGTCGGCACCAGGCCATTGGCGGTGTTGCCAACGGCGAGCGAGCCGGCGCCGGGGTTGCCGGCCCGATCGAGCAGGGTATGCGGGTTGGCTGCGACCGACACCGCCGCCTGTGTCTTGCGGATAAAGAGCGCTTGGCGGGCGGCGGCGAACCAGCCGTCAGCAGTGGTGATCGCCATGTGTTAGTCGAGCGTGATTTTCGGCGTGACCTTGATCTGGTCGCCGTTGTTGACGATGCTGTACGGGCCATCGGCGAAGCGCTCAGACCAAGCGATGCGACCGCTGGTGTTGCGCGTCAAAAAGTAGCCGTAGACATTGCCCAGCGCACCGGTAAAGGTGAAGGTGACTTGCGGATATGCGGCATCGGACGGCGCGCCCTCAGTGATCACCCAGTTGGCCGCCACCAGTGCTACGGCGGCATAGCCGTTGCCGGCTGCCTCGGTGTAGCTGGCAGCGGTGTCGGTCTCGTTGGGCGCGATGTTGTTGGTGAACAGGCGCAGGGTCAAGTCCTGCGCCACCGCCTTGTTGACGATGGCGGCGAGCATGTCGGCTTCGCCGTTGTTGGGAGTCAAGAGTGCCATTTCAAACCTCCTTGCGGGTGCGTTTAATGATCAATCCCCGGTCGTCGCGTTCGACATCTTCTGAAAACGAGCCGGGTGTGGTGGGGTGTACGTCTACCTGGGTGGGGGCATGCACGTGGATGTCCTGCTTGGCTGCTGCCAGCGCAGTCAGGCCGGTCTGGAAGGCCTCGCCCTGCTTGACGATGGCCTCAGCCAAGGTCTGCACCCCGGCCTGTGCCTGCTGCGCTTGTTGCCGCGCCTGCTGCTGCGCCAGATCGTCCCGCACTTCCTCGCGCACGCTCGCGTAACCCTGCATCTCGGCGGCGAACATGGCACGCCCCAGTGCCGCGCCCAGGGTCTCGACGTCGGCGAGCGGGGTTTCGGCTTCGAGCATCGCGAGTGCATCTTCGTAGCTGCCGGCCTGGGTGAGGGCCGCGACCGCGCGCCCGATCAACGCTTGGGTGGCCGCCGCCAGATCGATGTTGGCCAGCGCGCCATCGAGCGCGTCCTGATCGGCGTAGGCTGGATCATCTGCCGTGCCAGACGCCGCCGTAGCGCTCTGGCGCAGCATCGCCATGCGCAGGGCCTGCTGCAATGGTTTGCCGGTCTCCTGGGCGGTTTTGGCGGGTGACAGGCGCAGGATTTCT
>JAYVST010000033.1:0-6917 GCA_043775255.1 Burkholderiales bacterium | reverse complement strand
GCCAGGTCGAGATCGCGGTGCTCGACCTGCAATTCGATGATGCGTGCTTCGATCGCACCGATGTCCTCTGCCGTGAGCATGCGTTGTGCGCCTCCGCGTGGATTCCTGAAGGGCCGCATGATACACGGGCGGATTGTCGCTGCCCTCTTGGGAAGGCGCGCGCAGGGGTGAAAACGGCGTGCGCGCCAAGCTATAATCGCCGCCCATGCCCATCCGTATCGAGGCTGGCACAGGCCAGCATATTGGCGACCGCTCCGAACAGCAGGATCGCCTGATCGTCATTCCCAGCAAGCGCGAGCCAGGCGTGCTGCTGGTGGTCGTGGCCGACGGCATGGGCGGGCATACGGGCGGTGCGATGGCGGCGCAGCAGGTGATTTCAACCGCGCAGCAGGTATTCGAGGAATTCAACACACGCGAGGACGAGCCGCAAAAGCTGTTGACTTCGATCGTCAACGAATCGCACACGATCATCACGCTTTCTTCGTATACCAGCGAGCAGGAACCGCACAGCACGGTAGTGGCCATGCTGCTGCAGAAAGACCGCGCCGACTGGGCCCATACCGGCGACAGCAGGCTGTATCACTTCCGCAGCGCGTCGCTGGTGCGGCGCACGCGCGACCATTCGTACGTCGAGCAGCTCTTCCGCGAAGGCAAGATCACCGAAGAGCAGATGGAGACGCATCCGAACAAGAACCTTCTGGTGCATTGCCTGGGCTCGACGAACGCGCCCTACATCGAATTCGGCGCGACCGAGAAACTGATGCCCGACGACACTTTCCTGCTCTGCAGCGACGGCGTCTGGGCCCATTTCAGCGACATCGAACTCGGCGCGATACTCGCCACCTGCCCGCCGCGCACCGCGTCCGAGCAATTGATCGAACTCGCGCGCGAGCGCGCCAACGGTCGCGGCGACAATTGCTCGCTGGCTATCGTGAAACTTACCTATTTCGAGGACGCTCGGGCCAAACCACCGGCGGCGCCACCAAATCCGCCGGCAAAGCCCAGGGACATGCCCACGCCGGCACCCACGGCCGCCGTCGAGCCAGCCCCGGTGAAGGAAGAATCGGGCGGCTTGTTCAGCAAGCTGTTCGGAAAAAAATAATGCGTGTACAATGACTTGCGGGCTAAAGTTAAGAATTCATGTGAATAGCCGGGCACGCCCGCCACGCACCGCACCCTGACCCCAAGGCGGCCTTCCGGAAGGAGCATCTGCAATGACAAAAAGCACATTTCGCATAAGTTTGATTGCCGGCTTGCTGGCAGCGATAGCAATCTGCTCTGCGCCTGCCGGTGCTCAGACCAAGGCAGCAACGCCGGCCCCCGCCGCAATACCCACGGCGCCGGCGGCTGCTGAAAAAGCGCCAATGAATGTGCCAAAGAAGCGCCGAGTAGCACGCAAGTCGATGGCGCTGGGTTGCGAGCCGGTCAACGACCCCTGGGAAAACCTCTGCAAGATCCGCAAGAACGCCGAAGTCGCCTGCAGCGACCTGGGCGCGCCCACACGTGCCAAGGGGTCCCGCAATGTCCGCAAGGGGGCAGCCACTGCCGCGCAACGCAACATGCGCCAGGACTGCGTCAACGCCTACATGCGCAACGTTTGAGGGTTCGCGCGGTCGCAGGCGTGCGACGCGGCACTCGCGGCAGGCGGCCCCAAGAGCCAAAAGCCAAAAAGCACCATTGGCCCGCACGCGGCGGCAACCGCGTGACCAGTAGTCGGCCCGCTTGTGCGGGCCGTTTCCTTTTTGGCGGCAGGTCGAAGCAACGACACTACCTACGCCTGTTCAATCAGCCCCCGCCCTTTGCCACCGGAATCATTTTTCCTGGCGGCCTGGCGTGATCGTAGCGCCGCCGTCAACACCTTTCGACACCGCCGCCTGCGCAGGCTTTGTCACGGGCGCTGTCGCGGGCGCCGTCACGGGCGCTGTCACGGGCACTGTCACGGGCACTGTCGTGGGCACTGTCGCGGGCGCTGTAACAGGCTTCGTCGCGGCCTTCCTGGCAGCTTCGCGGGCACGCCGCTCTGCCCGCGCCTGCGCCTCGGCAACCTTGGCTTCATGGCGGCGCACGCGTTCGGCCCTTTCGGCCATGCCGGCCCTCGCCTCGGCGTCCTTCCGCGCGCGCGCCTGCGTGCGCGCCTGTTCGCGCGCGCGGCGCTCGGCGGCGCCTGCGGCGCGCTCGGGAGCGGCGGCTTCGAACTCGCGTGCCTGACGGGCGCTTTCGGCCGCGCGCGCCTGCCTGTCGGCCAGCTTGGGTCCCCCTTCGGACTCGCGTCGCTGCGCGTCCGCCCTGGCCTCGACGGCGCGCGTGGCGCGCGCCTGGTCAATACGCTGCAGTTCGTCATTGCGCTTGAACGATCGAGCGGCAAGTTCAATATCGCGCAGGCGAGCGGTCGCCGCGTGGTTTTCCATCCGCGCGTCGCTCAGGCATCGCTCGGCAAGAAGTTTATCGAAGCAACTACGTCGTGCGCTGGCATAGCGGGCTTCCTGCGCCGTGCGCTCTTTACCGACTGCCGCCAGCGCGGCATCGGCGGTGGCAAGCGAATCGATCACCGGCATGGCCGACTCGCGCGCCGGCTGCGCCGGCTCGGCCACAGTCTGCGCGGCTGCTGCGCCCGGAAAAATGACGCAGCAGAAAACCAAAAAACACAGGGCACCCTTGCGGGTGCCCTGGCTGTACGACAGTGAAAGCAAGGGCGACTACTTTTTGGCCGGCGCCTTTGCAATCCGGCATCCGAGCGACGTCGCTTTGGCATTGGCGAAGTACTCCGTGCCGGCGGCCGCGCATGCCAGATCTTTCTCGGGCTTCTTGGCGCCCTTCTTGGCTGCGCAAGTGAATGTGCCTGCCTTCTTGTTGACCGACTTCGTGTTGAGCACATACCCTTCCGGACAGGCAGGCGCCGTGGCCGTCGCAGGCGCCGCAGCGGCAGCCGCAGCGGCAGGGGCGGCCACGGGCTTGGGCGCCTCGGCGATCACGACCTGGGTCTTGACTTCGCCGGTACAGCCGAGCGCCGAACCGTCGCGCCCGCCCTTGGCGATGATGGTGTAGGTGCCCGCCTTGTTGTAAGCCTTATTGAAACTGCGCGGGAAATTGTCCTTGTCTTTGGACATCTTGGTGACATCCACATCGCCATTGCCATACTCGACGCGCAGGCCGCAAATCCCTTCGTCTTCACCGGTGACTGTGACCTTGACCTGGGTGCCGACCTGGCCGTTGGCGGGCTCGACCTTGACACCGCTGATGTTGCCGGCACTGGCCAGGCCGCCCGACGCGGCCAGGAGAAGCGCCGCGATTGTCTTGATTGCGTTTTTGGTGATCATTGCATGGTCCTCCATTGAACTTCCCCATCGATGGCCGGCGCGTGTCATGCACGCCCTGGCCGCCCCTGAAATGCGCTGCGATTGTAGCCCGAGCATAACGCACGATACACCCGACCGGTTGACCCGACCGGTTGAGGTCTGGGCGGTTGAGGCACGAGCGGGGTGCAAGGGGGCCGAACCGTTGGCGCCGTCTACGACGGGTCCCACACCGGCGTGCCGCGTGCCTCGCGCGCGATGCCCTGGAGCACTTTCGCGTGCGCCTCGAGATCGTCGGCGGACGCCCGCGCGACAAATGTTTCGAGCGGCCCCGAATCATCGATACCGGGCCCTGACTGCGCACCGGCGTGGTCGTCTTCCATACCCAGCGCGTCCTGGCCACGCGTCATCGCGAGGTAGACCTCGGCCAGCAGTTGGCCGTCGAGCAGAGCGCCATGCAGGGTGCGATGTGCGTTGGAAACGCCATAGCGCTCACACAGGGCGTCCAGGTTGTTGCGGCGTCCGGGGTGGCGCTCCTTGGCCAGGGCAAGGGAGTCGGTGATGACGCCGACGTGCTTGTGGAAGGCGCTGCGTCCGCCGCGCGCCAGTTCGGCGTTGAGAAAGCCGACATCGAAGGGGGCGTTGTGGATGATGATTTCGGCACCGCGCACATACTCGAGCAATTCGGCCGCGATATCGGCAAATATCGGCTTGTCGGCCAAAAACTCGCTGGTCAGGCCATGCACTTCGAGTGCGGCTTCATCGCTTTCGCGCCCCGGGTTGAGGTAGCGATGGAAGTTGCGATCCGTCAGGCGCCGGTTGAACAGTTCGACGCAGCCGATTTCGACGATGCGATGGCCGGACGCCGGGTCCAGCCCGGTGGTTTCGGTATCGAGGACGATCTGGCGCATGGATTGCCTGCCTGCGGGAAGTTTTGAAAGCGCATGATGGCCGCGCCCGCCGACGTGGCAATGTCATGAACCATGCAACGCCCGACCCTGCGGACGCGGCCGCAAGATAGCACACGCAAGAGTGCCGCCGCAGGCCGCCCAGCGGGGCGTGGCGCAGCCATAAGGGGCTTGGGGCGCAGCCATGCGGGCATGGCGCCGCTGCAGGGCTTGGCGCAACCCAGCGGGGCTCAGCGCAGCCATGGGCAAGTTCACGTAACGGCCAGGCGGCCGACCGGCTCCTCGCGGATCGGCAGATGAATCAGCGCGGCAAACACCCCGAACCCGGCCGCGATCAGCCAGGCGAGGGTGTAGCTGCCGGTACGGTCGAACAGGTAGCCGCCCATCCAGGCGCCGAGAAAACTGCCTACCTGGTGCGCGAGGAACACCACACCGGCCAGCATCGACAGGTAGTTGACGCCGAAGATATGGGCGACCAGGCCGTTGGTGAGCGGCACGGTCGACAGCCACAGGGTGCCGATGACGAGCGAAAAGACGTACACCGACCAGGGGCTGATCGGCACTGCGATGAATGCCAGGATCACCAGCGCTCGCAACAGGTAGATGGCCGACAGCAGGGTGCGACGCGGCATGCGCGCGCCCTGCATGCCCCACACGTAGGTGCCGACGATGTTGCCGACGGCGATCAATGCCAGCGCGATGACGCCGACATTGGCGCTCATGCCCTGGTCGCGCAGGTAGGAAGGCAGGTGGATACCCATGAAGACGACCTGAATGCCACAGACGAAAAAACCCATGCAGAGAAGGATGAAGCTGCGTTCGCCGAGCGCCTCGCGTATCGCGGCGCCGGCCGATTGCGCGCCGGCTGCGCGGTCGCGCGTGCGCCCCGGCTCCGTCAACGCGACGGCCGTCGGCGCGATGGCGAGCATGAGGATGGCGGAACAGATGAGCGAGGCCTGCCAGCCGTAACCGGCAATCACCCACTGCATGAAAGGGATCAGGTAGAACTGACCGCAGGCGCCCAGCGCGCCCGAGACGGCAAGCGCCTGCTGACGCTGCCCGGCCGGCACCGAGCGGCCGATCACGCCGGATATCACGGCCACGGTACAGCCGCCCTGCGCGATGCCGATCAGCACGCCGCCGCTGAGCGTGAGCAGGAGCGGTGTGGTCGCCATTTCCATGCCAGCCAGGCCGATCGCGTAGAGCACGCAGGTAATTGCGATGGTGCGCCCGGCGCCGTAGCGGTCGGCGAACATGCCAAGGAAGGGCGAGCTCAAGCCCCAGCAGATGTTCTGCACCGCCATCGCCAGCGAAAACCCTTCACGCGACATTTGAATGTCGGCAGTCATCGGGGTCAGTAACAAGCCCATGCCGTGACGGATGCCCATCGAGAAATTGAGCACCAGCGCGCCGGCCAGAAGCACGATCAGGGGGGTACGCCAATTGCTGTTCATACAGGACTCGATCGAAGGATTGTTTAGGGCAGTATGCGGCGCGCCGTTACCAAAGGATTGTTTTGGGCAGCATGCGGCGCGCGGCTACCGAAGGATTGTTTTGGGCATTATGCGGCGCGCGGTTACCGAAGGATTGTTTTGGGCAGTATGCGGCGCGCGGCTACCTATCTGGCGCTGTTCGAGACCGGGACTCGATTGAGGGATTGTATTGGGCAGTGTGCGGGCTCATCGTGCATGCGGCGACCGATGATGCTACCGCTCAAGCCGCCGCCACGCCCGCGCGGATCGGGCGTGATTCGCGAATCGGCAGGTGGATCAGCGCGGCGCCGATCGCCAGAACGATATCGACATACCACACCCAGTCGTAGCTGCCGGTCATCTCGAAGACGCGCCCGCCCAGCCAGGCCCCGGTGAAGCCGCCGACCTGATGGGTCAGCATGACCACACCGAACAGTGTCGCCAGGAAACGCATGCCGTGCAGCTTGCCCACCAGGCCTACCGTCGGCGGGATGGTGGCAAGGTAAGTCAATCCGATCACTGCCGAGAAGATCAGGAAGGTGGCGGTAGTCTTGGGCGCTGCCAGAAACAGCAACACCGTGACGGCGCGGGCGGCGTACAAGGCCGCGAGCACCGACTTCATGCGCCAGCGCCCGATGGCCCAGCCGGAGGCAAAGCTGCCGAAGATGTTGAACAGTCCCACCAGCGCAAGAGACCATGCGCCTACCTCCGGCGGCAGCATGCACGAGGCCACCACGCCTGGCAGATGCACGCCGATGAAGGCGACATGGAAGCCGCACACGAAAAAGCCCGCCGCCAGCAGCAGGTAGTTGCGGTCGGCCCCGGCGCGGCGCAAGGCGACGCCGAGGCTGGGTGCATCCGCCGCAGCGCCCGCAGCCGCGCCCGGCTTGCCGCGCAATACCCAGGCCAGCGGCGCCGCCAAAAGCGCCAGCGCGCCTACCGCGCCCACCGCGCCGACCCAGCCGATGCTGCCCGACAGCAGTTGCGCCAGCGGGACCACGGCAAATTGCCCGAACGAGCCGCCGGCGTTGATCAGGCCGCTGGCCATGCCGCGCTTGTCCGGCGGCAGCATGCGGCCCACCGCCGACATCAGAACGCCCATGCTCGCCATGCCCGCGCCGCCGGCGGCGATGACACCGATGAGGAGGATCAGCATCCAGGTGCTGGTGGCATAAGGGGTCAACACGGTGCCCACGCACACCAGCACGCCTCCCGCTGCGAGCACGCGCGCCGTCCCGAAGCGG
>JAYVST010000032.1:0-2913 GCA_043775255.1 Burkholderiales bacterium | reverse complement strand
GGACGCGATGAACTGGTGCTGCGGCGCATGAAGAAACGCAAGCTGCAGTTGAAAGACACCGTGACCCTGTTGCAGATGCGCCTGATCCCCGACATACACGCCTGAGGCGCCGGTTGCGAACATGCCGCCAGAATTCGACACCGGCGCCAGCCCGACCTCCCGCCCACGCCGCTGCGTCACCTCGCCTGGGCGCAGGCAATGCACCGGCGCGCTGGCCGCGATGCTTTTGCTCGCAGCCGCGTTCGCCTGGGCCCAGACGCTCGAGATCATCGAACTGCGCAACCGGCCGGCGGAGCAACTGCTACCTCTGATCCAGCCGCTCCTTAGCAGCGGCGGCAGCGCCAGCGGCAGCGGTTTCCAACTCATCGTGCGCACCACGCCGGCCAACCTGGCGCAGATCCGCCAGGTGGTGGCAAGCCTCGACCGCGCCCAGCGCCAACTGATCGTTCATGTGCGCCAAAGCGCGGGCGCCTCGGCCTCGTCCGCAGGCGTCGGGGCGACGGTGACGGCGACGCCAGGCAATAGCGAAGTGCGCGCGCGCGCGTGGGACAACACCGCCACCGCGCAGGACAACGTGCAGCAGCAGGTCCGCGTGCAGGAAGGCGGCCAGGCCTTCATCAGCGCCGGCACCAGCACTCTCGTGCGCCAGCGCAGCGTCACGCGCACCGTCAACGGCGTGGTGGTGCAGGACACCGCCGTGCCGCGCGATTACAACACCGGGTTTTACGTCACGCTGCGGCTTTCCGGCCAGACCGTGTTTCTCGACATCGGCACCGAGCGCAGCACGCCGCTGGGCGCGCAGGCGGGCCTGGGCGCCGCCGCCGCCGCCACCAGCCGCGTCGCCTCGACGGTGAGCGGTCGGCTCGGCGAATGGATCGAGCTGGGCGGCGTCAACCGCGCCAATTCGGGCGAGACCAGCGGCATCCTCGCGCGCTCTTCCGATGCCGGTATGCAGGAGCGGCGCGTGCAGGTTCGGGTTGAAGAAGCGAGATAGCTTGGCCGCGCGCATCAACATTCCCAACCTGCTCACCTGGCTCAGAATTCTCCTGATCCCGCTGGTGGTCGGCGTGTTCTATACCCCCGATGCCTGGTTCGGGCCGGCGGAGAAGAACCAGCTTGCGACTTTCATCTTCGTGCTGGCCGCCATCACCGACTGGCTCGACGGCTGGCTCGCACGCAAGCTCGACCAGCAATCGGCCTTCGGCGCCTTCCTCGACCCGGTGGCCGACAAGCTCATGGTCGCCGCCGCCCTGGTGATCCTGGTGCAACTGGGGCGCTGCGATAGCATCATCGCGCTGGTGATCATCGGACGTGAAATCGCGATATCGGCCCTGCGCGAATGGATGGCGCAACTCGGGCGTACCCGGAGCGTGGCGGTCAACGCGCTGGGCAAGATCAAGACCATCGCCCAGATGATCGCCATTCCTCTGCTCCTGTTCCACGACAACTTCATGGGCCTGTTCGAGGCGCGCGTGCTGGGCCTGTGGTTCATCTGGGCGGCGGCACTGCTCACGCTGGTTTCCATGGTCTGGTACATCAAGGCGGCCCTGCCGGTGGCGGGCGATTGACACGTGCTGGCGTTGACGATACGCGGCTGCATATGTGGTGGCACGCGGCTGCAATACGTGGTTGCATACGTCGCTGCAATACATGCACGGAAAATCTGTTCTCCATTGCCTCAGGAGGAAAGCTCAGAGCTAGTTGTCCGTTGTTGTGTACGGAAAATCAGGCACTTGCAGAGAGAACAAATTTACCCTGGCAATCCATGGCTGCATTGCCACAGGGATGCGCAAGTTTGGTATACTCTTTTTCTGTCAGGGCGGGAGTAGCTCAGTTGGTAGAGCGCAACCTTGCCAAGGTTGAGGTCGCGAGTTCGAGCCTCGTCTCCCGCTCCACAGTCTGATTCAACGAGGGAAAGTCGCAGGTGGGCTTTCCTTTTTTGTTTCGGCCGGTAGCAACATGATCCGGCCTGCATCGCGGGCGCAATTGGCCCGACCCCGACGGCGGGGTAGCAAAGTGGTTATGCAGCGGCCTGCAAAGCCGTTTACGTGGGTTCGATTCCCGCCTCCGCCTCCATTCCCGACCGCACCGCACCGCATCCCCGGCGCAGCATTTGCGGTTTTCGCTTGAAGCGCCATCGCGTGCCCTGACCTCGCTGCGCTCGGGTTGCGCGCGAGACTTGCGATGCGGACCGAAGCTGCACCAGCCTTGCCACGGACCGGAACCGCACCAGGATTGCCACGGACCGGAACCGCACCAGGCTTGCCGTGGACCGAAGCCGCACCAGCCTTGCAGCGGACCGGAACCGCGCCAGCCTTACCACGGGCCGGAACCGCATCAGGTTTGCCGACGGTCAATCGGCCCGCGGTCCTGCGCGTTTGCGTTTGTGCGTGCCCTTGGCATTGCCGGATTCAGCGTGGGAAACAGGAGGCGCCGGCGGGCTCGATGCGGTAACACTGTTGTGCCCAAGGTGCCTGTGGCGCCGCCAAAGGGCCGATGATTTCATGAGGCGAACGGAATGCGGCATGACTATTGCGGTGATTTGCTCACCATAGCCGGCAATACACCTGTCATCTACGGCGCTCACAATATGCGGTTTTCCTGCTGACCCGATCAATGCGATGAGACGTGTGCACGGAAAGAAAAGGCTGGAAAAGTGGGGAAATTGCTAAATAGCGTGACATACATCACACAAGGCACAGATTTCGTCAACAATGCGTATACAGGAGCGGCATGTGCCGTGTTAAAAAGTGTTTCCGAACTTCAAGCGCGGTTTGCAGGGGGAGGGCTTGCGAGTCGGATCGGCAGCGAAAGTACTAGCAGCCTGTCGGACTTGGGGCGTCGAAAGCGAAAATCGGCCCCAGCGAGGACAGTTTTTGCCGCATTCGCAGTCCCATAGCCCGGCTATGGGAC
>JAYVST010000031.1:0-4439 GCA_043775255.1 Burkholderiales bacterium | reverse complement strand
GGACCGGCGGCGGCGCGATGCGCACCGCTTCGACCGGCGCGGCCTGATCGTCATTCGCAGTCGTGTCGAATTCGAAATCGACTGCGGCGGACGGCTGCGGCACGGCCGCATCCGCTGTTGCCGGCAAAAGCCATGCGTCGACCGGCGGCGCGGCATCGGTAGTCGCGACATCATCACCAAAAGTAAGGTCGAAATCGACGCCGGACGATTGCACCGGTGCATCCGTGTCGTCGGGCGAAAAATCGAAGTCGACCTCGCTCACGCCGGCAACCGGTGCAGGCGCCATCGGCGCGGGTGCGTCTGGCGCCACCGAAGCCGGCATGCTCGTATCGTAGGCTAGGGCAGGTTCGAACGCTGCCAACGTTTGCGCGCCTGCCAGGTTGCCGCGCAGGGATTTTTCTGCGTCGATCGGCGCGCTCTCATCCATCGGCGGTGCTTCTATGTGCAACGACGACGGATCGGGCTCACCGGAAGTAGCCAGCCACGCGGCACGCAAGGCGTCGACGCGATCTTCGAGAGGCAGCACCGGCGGCGGTTCGCGCAACTCGCGGACCGCCTCGACCAGGGTTGCATTGGCTTCGACCACCGCGGCAAGAAGCGCCACAGCATCGGGGTCCGGAACGATGCCGGCCGACCGCGCCACCAGCAACGCCCGCTCGAACGCCCGCGCAAGCGCATGCAGGCGACGGAAATTGACCGTCCCGGCGATGCCGGCTAAGGTATGGGCCGAACGCACCAGCAGGTCGCGCGGCGGCTGCGGTTCGCGCGCCAGCAACGCCACTTCACTACGCATCACCTCCAGGTGGGAGGCGGCTTCCTCGACGAAAATGCCGTACAGGCTCGGACTTAAGCGCATGTCGCCGATGACGATGCTGTGCTCGCGCGAGGCGCCGTCCGGCGCGGTCGATACGGCCGCCCTCGCCGCAGCTTGCACCAGCACGAACGGCGCGCCTGCGCGCATCCGGTCACAGGCAGCGACTAAGGCACTGCCGTCGGCGCCCGACGCGCCGCGCGCCGCCAGATCGGCGACCCAGCCGCCGAACAGCCCGTGCGCGGCGCCGACCATCGACTGCAAATCGGTATCGGCGGGCCTGCCTTCCTGCAGCCACTGGTTCATCACCTGCTCGAGGGCCCATGCGGCTTCCCCCAGGCGCGTCAAGCCGACCATGCGGCCACTGCCCTTGAGGGTGTGGAAGCCGCGCCGTATGGTGACCAGCAGTTCGCGATTCGACGGCTCTACCTTGCACAAATCATGCTGCGTGCCGATGGTGTCCAACACCTCGCGCGCTTCCTCGAGAAAGATCGCGAGCAGTTCGGCGTCAACCACTTCATCCGAGGACTGGGCCAGCGCGCGCACTTCGGCCGAGGGCGCCGGCAACGCTTGCACCGCCGCGTCCGGCGCCACCTCGGCCATCGCGGCCTCGATGTCGGCCAGGCCTTCCCCGCTGCCCTGGTCGAGCAACTCGAGCGCGCGCCCCGCGCTTTGCTGCAATCCGCGTTCATCGACCAGATCGGCATCCTGGGCAATGGCTTCAAGATTGGCTTTCAGTTCCGCCGCGAGCAGGGTGTCATCCGGCTTGTCGCGCCAGGCATCGAACAGGGTGCGTGCGTCGCGTCGCTGCGCCGCCAGCTCATCCTCGACGCTGGCCGCAGGCGCGGCATCGAGATTGCCCTCGTCGCCGTCGAGCAGCAGATCGACTGCGGCCGGCATGCCCGCTTGCTGCATGGTCTCTTCGTCGGGCGCGCGCGCGCGGCGCGGCGCCGCCGGCTGCATGAAGGCGTCGAAATCCGCCGGCCCGTACTGCAGGGCATCGACATAGAACCCGAGCACGCTGAGCGACCGCGCCACCTTCTCGAATTCGCCGGCGTCGGCAACGTATTGTGCGTCGGCAAATCGCGCGATCTCCGCGCGACACTCGCCCAGAACCTCGACCGCACGCTCGGCGCCAAGGATCGAAAGCGCGCCCGACACCTGGCGCAGTTGCCCCTCCAGCATCGGCAACTCGACGCGCCTGCCGCTATCGCGGAAAAAACCGTCCAGCACCGATTCGATCGTCGCCAGGTTGCTGCGAATTTCGGCGACCACCTGCGCCATGACCAGGCGCTCCTGCGCCTTGCGCGACATCTCGTCCAACACCGGCGGCGGCACCGACGGCGACATTCCCGTGAGGCTGGCCTCCAGCCGCGCGCCAACCGCGACGACCTGCTGCGGAAACTGCGGCGACAGACGCGCAAATCCCTCCACCGCGCTTTCGGCCAAAAGGAGCGCCGTCGCCATCTCCAGCGCAATGCTCTCAGTGAGTTTGCCCGGATTGTCCCCGGCCCAGTCGGCGACCGAAGCGATGGCGGAAGTCAGCATCGAAAAATCCGGATTGTCGAGCGCGCCGCCGCCGTCCCTGAGGCGGGTGGCCTGTTCCTGGAAACCCGTCAGTTCGTGCACCTGCCCCGAACAGAAGCGATTCCATTTGTCCTTGGCGACGGCGATGATCTCGCGCAGCGCGCGCAATTCGGCCTCGTGCGGTCTCAAGTCGCGTCGCTCGCTCTGCGCATCCGGGATCGCGCGATCAAGCGCGTAAACCCGCCGAATCTCCTGCACTTGCGCGCTTTGCACGCGACTCTTGGCGACAAAATAAAGCGTATCGCGCAGCAGCCGCTCGGCGACGTTCTGCGAACCTTCCATCAGGCGCTTCATCTGCAGGTCGATGCGTGCACACAGGCGCTTGGCCTCCAGGCCTGCCTGCGCGCCCACGGCGATCAATGATTCCGTGAAACCGATGGTGACCCACCAGAACGCCCGATGTTGCGCCATCGCCTGGGTCCGTTCGATCGCCCGCACCGCCTCGGTCATCTCGCGCAAGGCGCCGTTGTCGGCGGCATTGCGCAGCCAGCGCAAGAGCCCGCTCTGGAAACGGCGGCGCTGGCCTGCCACGTAGGCAAGCATATCGGCCGGCGCCTCCGTCGTTTCGCGCCGCGGCGGACGCGGCGAGAGGTCCGGGAAGAACAGGTCGGATTCGAGGATCCGGTCGGCGCCGCGCGCGGCCATCACATCGCGGTACGGCGCAAACAGGCGCACCGGTTGATGCGGGGCACCCTCGACCAAGTCGTCGAGGTAGGCGCCGAGCGCCATGAAGGCGTTGGTGAGTGCGCCTGCTACAGTCTGGCTCATCGGCAACACGCCGCCGTCGAGCGCATCGATCAGGCGTTCGCATTCCTCGGTCAGGCGGGTGACGCCGTCAAGACCGACGATCTCGAGCGCGCCGTGCGCCTGGTGCAGATGGGTCTTGCAGTACTTGAGTTGCGTGGTGTCGAGCGGGTTGGCGGCATAGGCCGCGATCGCCTCGCCCGAGCGCACCAGGGCCTGCTCGATCTCGCCCTTGACCCAGGTCAGCGGGCCGATGTCGAATTCGTCAGGGGCGCTCATTTGGAATGCGGTGCTTTGGCGAAGGAAATCGAGGCGCTGGCGTCCGACCGCCTCACGCCACCTTGAAACCGGACACGGAGGACTTCAGTTGCAGGGCAAGGTCGGCGAGCTGACGCACCGATTCGGCGGTCTGGCGCGTACCGTCGGAGGTGCGCTCGTTGACCTGCAGCATCTCTTCCATGCTGCGCGCCACCACCTGTGCCGATTCGGCCTGCGTCGAGGTGGCTACGGAAAACCCTTCGATGAGCTCGGACAGGCTCTTCGAGACGCGTCCGATTTCAGTCAGCGCCTGGCCGGCGGCATCGGACAAGTGCGCGCCCTCGACCACGCCCTGAGTCGACTTTTCCATCGCGGACACCGCATCCTGGGTATCGGTCTGAATCGTTTTGACAATGGCGCCGATCTGCTTGGTCGCCTCGGCCGAACGCTCGGCTAAGCGCTGCACCTCTTCGGCCACCACCGTGAACCCGCGCCCGGCCTCGCCGGCGGAGGCGGCCTGGATCGCGGCATTCAATGCCAGCACGTTGGTCTGCTCGGTGATGTCGGAGATCAATTCAACGATCTCGCCGATCTCCTGCGAGGACTCGCCCAGGCGCTTGATGCGCTTCGAGGTTTCCTGGATCTGTTCGCGAATCTCGTTCATGCCGGCGATCGAGTTCTGCACCGCATTCATCCCTTTGTCGGTGGCGGCAAGCGCCTGACGTGCCACGTCTGCACTCTGGCGCGCGCCACGCGAGACGTCGCCGATGTCTCCCGCCATGCGCAGCACCGAAGCCCCGGTCTGGCGAATCTCGCCCGACTGGCGCTCCTGCACGGTAAGCAGCTCCGCCGAGGTCTGCTGCGCCGATTCCGTCGCCAGGGACACCTGTGCGGTCGCCTGGTTGATGCGCAGAACCACATTGCGCAACTCCTCGATGGTGAGGTTGACCGAGTCGGCGATGGCGCCGGTGATGTCCTCGTTGACCGTCGCCTGCACCGTGAGGTCGCCATCGGCCACTTCGGCAAGTTCATTCATGAG
>JAYVST010000030.1:0-1978 GCA_043775255.1 Burkholderiales bacterium | reverse complement strand
CTATGCTGGCCGCATGAAACCTTCAGTTCGACACCTTGTCGATTTGCCGCGCATCGGTGTATTGGGCGGCATGGGGCCACTGGCCACGGCCGACTTTCTCGCCAAGCTCGCCTGCGCCACCCCGGCTGCCTGCGACCAGGAGCACTTCCCCGTCACGGTCGATTCGACCCCGCAGATTCCGGACCGGGTGGCAGCGCTCGAAGGGCGCGGCGCGGATCCGTTGCCGGCGCTGTGTGCGGTCGCCGACCGCTTAGCCGGCGCCGGTTGCTCGTTGATCGCCATGCCCTGCAACACCGCTCACTTCTGGCATGGGCGCCTGGCTGCGCATTCGCCGATGCCCCTGCTGCACATCGTCGATGCGGTCGAGGCGGAGCTGGCTGCGGTGGACACGGTGGGCCTGCTTGGCACCAGCGCGACGCTCGATCGTGGTTTGTACCAGCGCCATGCGCGGCGCACGCGCGCGTGGGTGTTGCCGGATGCGATCGAGATGGACAGCCTGGTGGTGCCCGGCATCGCGGCGGTCAAGGCCGGCGATCTCGCCACCGGCGCTCGCTTGCTGCGCAGCGCCGCGCGCAGGCTCGTCACGCGTGGCGCGCAAACGGTCGTGCTCGCATGCACCGAGATTGCGCTGGTGGTTCGCGCCGGCGACCTCGCCGTCCCGGTGATCGACGCCACGGCTGCGCTGGCTCGCCACACCGTTGCAGGCGCGCGTGCGCTCCTGGCCAACCGGGTCGCAGAGCGGGTTGCCGCCTGATTCGCGCTACCCTTGCACGCTGCGTCACCTGCTTTGACGCGGGCGCGCAAGCGGGATCACCGGGCGAAAAGGGGAAGGCATGGAGTCCAAATGGCTGGAGGATTTCGTTTCACTGGCCGAGACGCGCAGTTTTTCGCGCTCGGCTGAATTGCGCAACGTGACCCAGCCGGCCTTTTCGCGCCGCATCCGTTCGCTCGAGGCCTGGTTGGGCGCCGACCTCGTCGACCGCACCTCCTATCCGACGCGCCTGACGCAGGCCGGCGAAGCCTTCCGCGCGCAAGCCATGGACATGCTGGCCTCGATCGCGAGCGCACGGGCCCAGGTGCGCGGCCAGCGCGCCGCCGCCGCCGGCGAGATCGACTTCGCCGCACCGCACACCCTCTCGTTGACCTATTTTCCGCAATGGCTGTTGCAACTGGAACGGAACTTCGGCACGATCAAGTGCCGCATGCTCGCCGCCAATGTGCATGACGCCGTGATGCGCTTGGTCGAAGGCGGTTGCGACCTTCTGATGTGCTATCACCATCCGCGCCAGCCGGTGCAACTGGACGCGCGCCGCTACGACATGCTGTTGCTCGGACATGAGCGCGTTGAGGCCTTTGCGCGTTGCGACCGGCAAGGCAAACCGGAATTCGAACTGCCCGGTGCTCCCGATGCCCGCCTGCCGTTGCTCGCCTATGGCCAGAATGCGTATCTCGGCCGCATGGTCGAGATGATCATAGCCGACGCCAAGCCGCCGCTCTGGCTGGAGCAGCGCTACGAGACGGACATGGCCGAGGGCCTCGAGATGATGGCCATGGGAGGGCACGGCGTGGCCTTTCTTCCGGCCAGCGCGGTCGCCGCCGAGGTGAAGGCAAGGAAGCTTGCCCGCGCCGGTACCGACTGGGCGATCGAAATGGAAATCCACCTGTATCGCGAAAAGCCGGGGCCGGGCCGCCCCGGCAAACGCGCCGCCATGGATGTCTGGGACCATCTGGCCGGCGGCGCAGAGGTCATGCCGAAAAAGCATCGATCGATGAAAACACGGCATTTGCCGGGGTGGGGCCGTATCCCTTACAGTCGCGTCCCATCGAACCAGGAGATGCGGCAATGAACGAAGTGACCCGGACCGAACACGATCTTTTGGGCGAGCGCGAAGTGCCCGCCGCAGCCTATTGGGGCATCCATACCCTGCGCGCGGTGGAGAACTTCCCCATCTCGGGCGTGACCATAGGCGCCTGCACC
>JAYVST010000029.1:0-8782 GCA_043775255.1 Burkholderiales bacterium | reverse complement strand
ATTCCGAAACGCGGCGAATCGGTGACCATCGGCGAATTGCGCTTCCAGGTGCTGCGCGCGGACAGCCGCCATCTCCACCTGTTGCGCGTCATGCGCCTGCCGGCCGCTTCTTGATTTCGCTCAATGCCTGGCAGAAAGCAGGCGCCGCGCTGGCGCTGGGCGCGTTCGCCACCTTGGGCTTCGCGCCTGTCGATCTCACCGTGGCGATGCCGACCGGCCTGGCCGGACTGTTCCTTCTCACCGAAGGCGCAGCGCCGCGCAGCGCCGCCTTGACCGGTTGGCTATTCGGCCTCGGATACTTCGTGGTTGGCGTTTCCTGGGTCTACGTGAGCATGCATGATTTCGGCGGCATGCCGGCCCCTCTGGCGGGGATGGCGGTGCTGCTTTTCGCTGCGTATCTGGCCATTTTTCCCGCACTGGCATGCATGGCGGCGGCGCGGCTCGCAAGCGCGCGCTGGACCCAGCGCTTTCTCGTTCTGCCGGCGTGCTGGACCATCGCCGAATGGCTGCGCGGCTGGCTGTTCACCGGGTTTCCCTGGCTGGCTACGGGTTATGCCGGTACCGGCGGCATCTTCGCAGGCTATGCGCCGCTTTTCGGCGTGTATGGCGTCGGCTTTGTGTACGCATTCGCCGCAGCAGCAGTGGTAGATTTTCTACGCGCGCCCGCTAACGACCAGGGTCGCAGGCGCTTGAGGCCACGTGATGCGCTCCTGCCGCTGGCGCTTGTCGCCGGACTGGGTCTTGCGCAAGTCCCGTGGACCACGCCGGACGGCAAGCCGGTCAAGGTGGCGTTGCTGCAGGGAAACATCGCGCAGGATCTGAAATTCGAGGAGGCACGCTTCGATTCCACGCTGGTCCTGTACAAGCGCCTGATCGACGCCCATCCGGCCGAGCTCACGATTCTTCCGGAAACCGCGCT
The DNA here is from genome assembly GCA_043775255.1 of Burkholderiales bacterium. Taxonomy (GTDB): domain Bacteria; phylum Pseudomonadota; class Gammaproteobacteria; order Burkholderiales; family JAEUOS01; genus JAEUOS01. The sequence goes on along the minus strand of JAYVST010000029.1, from coordinate 7,863 downwards.
GCCGCGCATGCTGGGCGCAATCCCGCGCGAGTATCTGGATTCACTGCAGGCCACGGCACGCGCGGGGGGCGCCAACCTGATCGTGGGTGTGCCGCTGGCAGAATCGCGTGAGCGCTACTTCAACAGCGCCATCAGCCTGGGCGCCGCGCCGACGCAGCGCTACGACAAGGCGCACCTGGTGCCGTTCGGCGAGTTCATCCCCTGGGGGTTTCGCTGGTTCGTCGACGCAATGAAGATGCCGCTGGGCGACTTCACCCGCGGCAGCGCCACACCGACGCCGTTCCAAGTGGGTAGTCTGCGGGTAGCGGTGAACATCTGCTATGAAGACCTGTTCGGTGAGGAAATCATCCGCCAGTTGCCCCAGGCCACCCTCCTGGCCAACATCAGCAACATCGCCTGGTTCGGCGATTCCCTGGCCCCGCATCAGCATCTGCAGATCAGCCGTATGCGCGCCCTTGAAACCGGCCGGCCGATGCTGCGCGCAACCAATACCGGCATGACGGCGGTGATCGATGTGCGCGGCCGCATCACAGATCGATTGCCGCCGTTCACCGAAGGCGCATTGATCGCGCGGGTCCAGGGTTACAGCGGCGCCACGCCTTATGTGCAAACGGGCAACTGGCCGATCATGCTCTTGTGCCTGCTCGCGCTCGCGCCCGCGCTGCTGCGCCGCGCGCGGCCAAGCCCAGCGCCAGCCTGAATGCGCTGACCAGGCTGCCGGGGTCGGCGCCGACGACCTTCCTGACGCTGGCCGCGAGATCGAGGGCAGTGCCGTGATCGACCGAGGTGCGGATCAAGGGCAGGCCCAAGGTGATGTTGATGCCCTCGCCAAAGGTGGCGTACTTGAGCACCGGCAGGCCCTGGTCATGGTACATCGCGAGCACCGCATCGCCACCTGCCAGGACCCGCGGGGTGAACAGGGTATCGGCAGGCAAAGGGCCGACAAGCGAATAGCCGCGCTTGCGCAGGCGTGCGAGCACCGGCTCGATGATTTCGATTTCCTCGCGCCCCATGTGACCGGATTCGCCGGCATGCGGGTTGAGCCCGGCCACCAGAATGCGCGGGCGCGCGATGCCGAACCGGCCGCGCAAATCGGCAACCAGAATCTCGATCGTACGGGTCAGGCCCTGGGCATCGAGCGCGCGTGCAACGTCGCGCAATGCCAGGTGGGTGGTGGCGAGCGCCACGCGCAGCATCGGCCGTCCGCCGGCCAGCATCATCACCACCCGCGCCGTTCCGGTTCTTTCGGCCAGGTACTCCGTGTGCCCGGTGAAGGCGATGCCGGCGTCGTTGATCACGCCCTTGTGCACCGGCGCGGTCACCATCGCCGCGCAGACGCCCGCCACGCATCCGTCGATGGCGCCATCCAGGGTCGCCAATACATAGCTCGCATTGGCAGGATCAAGCCGCCCGGGCCGCTCGCGCCGCCCGAGCGGCACATGCAGGATCGATACACCGCGCGGTGCCGGCGTACCGGGTTCGAGCACGGGCGCCGCGAGCGCCAACCCGAGGCGGCGCGCGCGCCGCGCCAGCATCGACGCATCGCCGATGAGCATCACCCGCGCTGCGCGGTGCATGGCCGGCCGCGCGGCCAGCATAAGACTGAGATCCGGGCCGATGCCGGCCGGCTCGCCGGTGGTGACGGCAATGCAGGGCGGCAACCGCACCGGCGTCTTCGAACGGATCGGCGCCATCACAGGGGTCTTCGAACGGATCGGCGCCATGATAGGCGGCGCGCGGTCAGCGCTCGTCGAGGCGGATTTCGACGAACGCGCGATCGCGCAATTGGCGCAACCACTCCTGATAGGCCTCGTCGGCCTTGCGCTCGCGCAAGGCCTGCCGCGCAGCCTGACGTTGACGTTCCTGGCTTACGTCCTCGGTGCGGCGCTCCATCACCTGGATCAGGTGCCAGCCGAACTGGGTTTGCACCGGCTCGCTCAATTCGCCGGGCTTGAGATCGTTCATCGCTTTCTCGAACGGCGGCACGGTGTCGCCTGGATACACCCAGCCCAGATCCCCGCCCTTGGAGGCGCTGCCATCGTTGGATTGCAGGCGCGCGAGATCGGCGAAATCGGCCGCCTTGTTCAGCACCCGCTCGCGCAGGTCTGCGAGACGGCGGCGGGCCTGATCCTGGGAGACCAATTCATTGGAGCGGATCAAAATGTGACGCACGCGGGTCTGGTTCACCGGCGGCTGCACCTCGCCGCCGCGTGTGCCGATCAGGCGCAGGATGTGAAATCCATTCGGACTCTTCACCACCTCGCTTACGCCGCCACTGGCCAAACCCGCGATCGCCTCCAGGAACAGGTCGGGCAGGCGGTTACGCGGACGAAAGCCGAGCGCGCCGCCGGAAAGCGCCTCGGGCGCGTCGGAGAACGCGGCCGAGACCTGACCGAAATCGGCGCCGGCGCGCAATTGCGCAAGTGCCGCATCAGCGCGCTTGCGTCGCTCGGCAAGTTGTTCGGGCGTTGCGTTTTCGGGAACCCGCACGAGGATCTGCGCCAGGTTGATCTCGCTGGAAGTGTCGTTGCGTTCGCCCTTGGCCTGCTCGAGAAAATAGTCGACCTCGCCTTCGCTGACGACAACTCGGGTATCGATCTCGCGCTCGCGTACTCTGGATATGATGATGTCGCTGCGGATGTCTTCGCGAAATTTCGCCAGGGAAATGCCGTCTTTCTCGAGTACGTCGCGAAACTGCGAGAGGCTCATGCGGTTCTCCTCGGCGATGCGGGCAACCGCGCGGTCCAACTGGACATCATCGACACGAATCGCGTTTTCACGCGCGAACTGCAGTTGCGCGCGGTCGACCACCAGCCTTTCGAGCACCTGGCGTTCTAGAGCGTCCTCAGGTGGTGGCGTGACGTTCTGGCTGCGCAGCTGGTTGCGCGCCATACGCAGACGTTCGGCCAACTCGCGCAAGGTAATGACCTCGTCGTTGATAACGGCCACTATCCTGTCGGCCAACTCGATGCGCGAGCGCGGCGCGGGGTTCGACAAGGTAGAGGTGATCTTGTCGGCCTGAGCCGTCGCTGTCGGCGCGCCCATGACCAACGCTGCCGCCAACGGCAACGCCAGCCGAAAATCGACAAATCGGATCTGGAATTTCATTCGTAATTGCCGAAAGTTCGCGGCTGTGGTTCCTGGTTCTCGTTGAGCTTCGTGTAGCCCGGGATATTTCGGCGCAGGATCTCGAGTGGATTGGACCCGAGGCGCGACAAGCCGTTCAATTCCAGCTGGAAGAATATGCCGGTTGATGCGCGCTGGCTGGCCGTCGCGAAGCGCTGCACTACGACCCGGCCAACCCAGCAGTCGCCATCGTACTCGACGCCGGCCAGCGATTCGACCAGGCGGCCCTCGCGCAAGGAATAATTGTACCGCCCCACACCATGCCAGCCGCCGCCGAAATTCCACTGCCCGGCGAAATCGAGCTGCTCAATGAAGTCACGCTGGTAGCGATAGGACGCGGAAAATGTCTTGCCGGGCTCGGGCATGTAACGCACCCCATGGCTGATGCGCGCAATCTCCTTGCGATTCGGGTTGTACTGCAAGGTGGTGTCGTAATTGACCTTCGGTGCGACCGCGCCGGAAAAGGATGCCAGGATGTCGGAGCTGCGGGTAGAACGGGGCGTTTCACCCGGCAGCGTGACGCGTTGCTCGGTGAAGTAAAAGCGCTGGCCGAGGGTGAAGCGCAACTGCTCCCTGCCATCTTTCTGGTTCAGCAGGCGTGTCGTCACCGCGCTGGTCATCTGGTTGGCATCGGCAATGCGGTCAGTGCCGGAATAGATGTTCTCGGAAAAAATCTGCGCGAAATTGAAGTCGGCCAGGCCGGAATCGAACACCGGTATGCCCGATTGCTCCCGTGCCGGAACGCGCAGATAGAACAAACGCGGCTCCAGTGTCTGGGTGTAATTCTGGCCAAGATAGGCGAGCGGCCGCTCGAACGCAAGCCCGCTGTCCACGCTCAAGGCCGGCAGGCCGCGGGTGAATGTGTCCGGCGTGCCGGGCGCGTTGTTGGCGAGGGAATAGCTCGTACCCAGCCAGGATACCTTCGGTATCACGTAGGCGCCGGCGGCAAGCAGCGGGTAACTCACACTCGGGTTGATGTGCGTGCGACTGCCGGTCACCAGGGTCGGATGCGCAAACCGGTTGTATTCGGCACTGAAATTCAGATCGAACCCGCCGGTATCGTAGCGACGCGTATTGAACGACAGCTGCGGCAGCCTGCTGTAGGGCGATACCACCGGATTGAGTGGGTCCTGCAGGGTCTGGTAGCTGAGCGCACGTGCGAACAGCGTGTACCACTGCGCCCCGTACACCAGATACCCGTCGCGCGGCAGAAAAGTCTGAGATGTCGCAGAAATCCGGTTGGACAAGTCGGTGAAGTACGTATTGTCGGACACCCGGCTCGCGTTCAGGTAGCCGGTCAGGCCCGGCATCAGGGTCTGTTGATGCAGGATCGAAAAGCCGCTGCGCGTGGTCCTGGTTTGCTGGTCCGACGGCAGCACTTCGCCACGTGCCTCGCCGCGGTAGGTCTCGCCGAGATAGCGGAACACGGAGGTGGTTTGCAATCCGCGCTTGGTCATCAAGCGCGGTGTCACGGTGAGGTCGCGATTCGGCGCCATGTTCCAGTAGTACGGAAACTGAAAATCCTGACCGTTCTGCACCGAACTGCCAAACGTCGGAGTGAGAAAGCCCGACTTGCGGCGATCATTGAGCGTGAAGGACATCGACGGCAGATAAAGAATCTGCTTGCCGAGGAAAAACAGCTTGGCGTCCTCGGCCTCGCCCAGGTCGCGCCCGTAGTCGAGCTTCAGTTCGCCGACCTGCATGAACCAGTCATCCCTGCCCGGACCGCAGGTGGTGTAGGTTGCGTCGGTGGCGCGGTAACTGTCCGGACCGAGAAACTCGATACGGCTGGCGTTGCCGCGCGCGCGATCATTTGCCAGCAGATATTCGGCGGAAAGAAAATAGCCGGTTCGAGCATCGAGCTTGAGCTTGAGTTCGGGGCCGGTGAAAAGATCACCTCGACGCACGATTCGCACCTTGCCGCTGGCGTCGAGTTCGTCATTGACCTGCGCATAGTCGATGGTGTCGGCCTTGATTACCGTATCCTGCTTGCGCAGTTCGGCGTCGCCCTCGATATGGGTGAACCGCCCCGATTCCCCGAATATCCGCATCCCCTGAACGAAAACCGGCAGCTCGCCCGCAGTTTCACGCGCCGGCTTCAATTCCCGTTCCAGCTTCAATGCGAGCGGCATCGCCTGAGACGCGAGCGGCGCCGACACTGGGTCGGCAGCGTTTTGTGCGAAGGCGCATGGCACGGAGGAAAGCGCCGCAGCAATTGCCACGAGCCGGTCTGGCCGGGTACGAAGGTTCGGCATGCGCTAAGGAGATGCAACGCGCCATACAGGCGTCGTCGAATGAATCCGATAAAATTCAAGCGATTATAGGTCACCCCTATGCTGCGCCATCCTGTCGCGAACCGATTTCGGCGATGTCCCGGCTGGTTCGCGACGGCAACCACGGAACCCGCCAGATGGACCGCGCCACCCTCCTGAACCGGTTTGTCGAACAGTGCTTTCCGGGCTTGCGGCCCGCGATCCTGCCGGCGTCGGCGGACGCCAGCTTCCGCCGCTACTTTCGCGCCGTCTTCATTGACGGCAGGCCCGCCTGCATCATCATGGATGCACCGCCCGACAAGGAAGACTGCCTGCCCTTCATCAAGGCGGCGCAACTGCTGGGAGCTGCCGGCGTCAACGTACCGCGCGTCATCGCCCAGGATGTCGCGAACGGCTTTCTGTGCCTCACCGATCTAGGCGTTCAAACCTACCTGACGGCGCTGCGCGGCAACCCTGGATGTGCTGAAACGCTCTACCGCGAGGCGATCGCGACGCTGGTGCGCATGCAGGGCGGCGCCGACACGACCACCCTGCCGGTCTATGATCACGCGTTGCTGCTGCGCGAACTCGAGTTGCTGCCGCAATGGTATGTCGGACCTCACTGCGGCCATGCGCTCTCAGCACGCCAGTCAAGCGACCTGCGTTCAATCTTCGAGTCCCTGATCGCGGACAACCTCGCTCAGTCGCAGGTGTTCGTGCATCGCGACTACCACTCGCGCAACCTGATGGTCTGCTCGCCTGCGGACGGCACCGGCGCCAACCCGGGCGTGCTCGATTTTCAGGATGCCGTGCGCGGCCCGATCACCTACGATCTGGTGTCGCTGCTCAAGGACGCCTACATCGAATGGGAAGAGGAGCGCGTGCTGGATTGGGCGATTCGCTATTGGGATGCCGCGCGCGCGGCCGGCCTGCCGGTCAATCCCGAATTCGGCGAGTTCTACCGCAGCTTTGAATGGATGGGCCTGCAACGGCATCTCAAGGTCCTCGGCATTTTCGCCCGCCTGCACCATCGCGACGGCAAGGACCAGTACTTGGTCGACCTCCCGCTGGTGCTGCGCTACGCGCGCAAGACCTGCGAACGTTATGCGGCGTTCACGCCGCTTCTGCGCTTGTTCGACGCGATCGAGAAGATTGAACGTCGCGGCGGTTACACGTTTTGAATTCTTTGGGGCCAACCAGCCGCAGCGCTGAATTTGCCAATGGATTGGCTGCGGTGGCGCCGCTGGCCATCGGCAGCGTTCCGTTCGGCCTGATCTACGGCGTGCTGGCGGTCAAGGCAGGGATTGCGCCGGAACTCGCGATCGCCATTTCAGCCATCGTGTTCGCTGGTTCGGCACAGTTCATGATCACCCAGCTGGTGGCCGCAGGCACGCCCGCGCTCCTGATCGTGGCCTCAGTCTTCACCATCAACCTGCGCCATGCGCTGTACTCGGCCGACCTCGCGCGCAAGCTGTCGCATCTGTCGCCTGCCTGGAAAGCCGTACTCGCCTATCTGTTGACCGACGAAGCCTATGCGGCCGCGCTGACGCGCTTCAGGGATGATCGATCGCGGCAATGGCGCCACTGGCACCTGTTCGGCGCCGGCTTCGGGCTCTGGGCGCTGTGGCAGCTCGCCTGCATTGCCGGGGTTTTTCTGGGCGCCAGCATTCCTACGGGATGGTCGCTGGAATTCGCCGGCACGCTCACTTTCATCGCCTTTGTCGTGCCGCTGCTGCGCGACCGCGCGGCATGCGCCGCCATGCTCGCCGCCGGCGTGGTCGCGGTGGCGGCGCACGCCCTGCCCTACAAGCTTGCGATCATGTTGGCGGCGCTAGCCGGCATTGCGGCAGGATGCGCAATCGAGCCCAGGAGCCGGACATGAACCTCTGGCTGGTGATGCTCTGCGCCGGAGCGGTAACCTTCGCAATCCGGCTTTCATTCATAGGCGCGGCGGGTCGCAGGGAGGCGCCCGCCTGGTTCGCCCGCGTGTTGCGTTTCGTGCCGGTGGCGGCGCTGTCCGCCCTGGTCTGGCCCGATCTGCTGATCGCCCACGACGCGCTGTCGTTTTTCGAACCGCGGCTTGCTGCCGGGCTGGCAGCCGCCTGCATCGCCTGGCGCACCCGCAACATCCTCCTGACCATCGGCTCCGGCATGCTGATGCTGTGGCTGATCGATTGGCTGCCCTTGGCGCCATGAAGGCCATGATCCTCGCCGCCGGCCGGGGTAAGCGCATGCGCCCGCTGACCGACCACACCCCCAAGCCGCTATTGGAAGTCGGCGGCAAGTCCTTGATCGCCTGGCACATCGAGCGGCTGCGTGGCGCAGGAATAAGGGAGCTCGTGATCAATCACGCCTGGCTGGGTGCGAAGATCGAGGCCGCGCTCGGGGATGGCCGAGGGCTCGGCGTGGAAATTGAATATTCGCCCGAAGCGCATGTGCTGGAGACGGCCGGTGGCATCGCACAGGCGCTCGGGCTGCTGGGCAA
>JAYVST010000028.1:0-2558 GCA_043775255.1 Burkholderiales bacterium | reverse complement strand
CTACCGCCACCCAGAAGTCCAGGCGGGCGTACTGCGCATGCTGGACGCGGCGCGGGCCTCCGGCGTGCCGGTGATGATGCCGGTGTTTTCGCCGCACCTGGCTGAAGCCGGCGCGCAAGTGGATGCCTGGCGGGCTCGGGGCGTGCGCCATTTCGTGGTCGGGACCGACAAGATCTTGGTCAGCGACCAGTTCGGGCGCTATCTAGCGGCGCTCAAGCCAGCCGGCGCCGCTACTGCGGTTTGATACCAGCCGCCTGCAGTACCCTCGATGCGTCTTCCACCTCGCTCCTGACAAAGGTCTTGAACTCGGCCGGTGTCATCGGCATCGGTTCGAAGCCCGTCTTGCCGCCCAGCGTCGCGGCCTGCTGTCGGCCGACGATGCGCAGGTGATGGCCAAGTGGGAACACGGCGGCGGCTTCTCATATCAATCCCCGCCGCTGTTCGATCGAGTCGATTTCTGCGGTAGCATCCTTCCGCCGATTTTCAGACCCCGGCATTGATGATGCGCATGCCTTTGAGACCGGGAAAATCACGGTCATGCGTTACCAGTGCGGCGGACCCGGTTGAAATGGCGGTGGCGGCATGGATTGCGTCAGGCAATTTCAGTTTATGGCTGGCGCGTAGGCGGGCGGCCAGCGCCGCCAACTCGATGTCAACCGGGACAACTTCCCATTGCGCTAAGGCGCGGCGATAGCGATTCGCCAGCGCTTCATCGCCCGCCTGCAACGGCCCTGTCATCACTTCGGCCACCGCAATGGTTGACACCGCGAACTCAAGCAGACCATCCGCTTCCGCCTGAAACAGCGGCGCGTAAAGCAGCTTGAAGGTTTTGTGCCCTTCAAGAAAGTAAATCAAGGGCGCGCTGTCAATGGTGACGCGCGCACCTTCCGCAAGACCGAACGGCGCGCTCAATCCCATTCCGCCCGAAGCTTGCCAACATACTTGGCCGCGTCGCCATAGAGGCCTTTGCCGGTACCGCTCAGATCAACAAAGCGTTCTCCAGGGCGAACGCGCGTGCGCGCCTGCGCCACCGGCACCACCGCCGCGAATGGCTTGCCATGTTTGGTAATGATGGTGGTCTTGCCGCGGCTGGCGCTTTCCACCAGCGACGGGAACAGCCTGCGCGCCTCTTCGGCGCCGATCGATGAACGTGTAGCCATCTGCCCTCCAATTACGTACAGACTGTACAGTAATGAACTACGCCCCGTCAATCCGGCGCCGCTACTGCGGTTTGATACCGGCCGCCTGCAGTACCCTCGATGCGTCCTCCACCTCACTCCTGACAAAGGTCTTGAACTCGGCCGGTGTCATCGGCATCGGTTCCAGGCCCATCTTGCCGAGCCGGTCCTTCACCTCCGGTGCAGCCCAGGCGCGCTGCACGTCGGCGGCGATCTTCTCCACGACGGCGCTCGGCGTGCCGGCCGGCGCAAACATGCCGGTCCAGAGGTTGAAGCTGAAGCCCGGCAGACCGGCTTGCGCCACCGTAGGGACCTCCGGCAACAGGCTTGATCGTTGCGCGGTCGAAACCGCCAGCGCCGACAATTTGCCGTCGCGGACGTGCGGCAGCGCAGCGGCGATCGGCGCGAAGTAGTAGGTGAGACGTCCGCCGATGGTATCGGTAACCGCCTCGGGCGTGCCCTTGTACGGGATATGGACCAGATCCAGCTTGCTCATACCCTTGAATTTCTCGCCTGCCAGATGGGTGCCGCTGCCGGAACCGGCCGAGCCGAAATTAAGGGTGCCGGGCTTGGCGCGCGCGGCCGCCATCAGGTCGGCCAGGCTCTTGTAGCCGGTGGCAGGCGCCACCACCAGCACCGTGGCCTGCCCCGCCACCGGCGCCACCTCGGCGAAGTCCCTGAAGGTGTCGTAGTTGAGGTTGGCATAGATCGCCGGATTCGCGGCATGGCCGGACGAATGCACCAAGAGCGTATGGCCGTCCGGCGCGGCCCTGGCCACCAACCCGGCACCGATGGTGCCACCGGCGCCCGGTCGGTTTTCGATGAGCACCGGCTGACCCCAGAATTCCGCGAGCTTCTGCTGCATGGCGCGTGCCGAGATGTCGGTGGCACTGCCGGGGGTGAAGGGTACGACGATGGTGACCGCCTTGGTCGGGTAGGTCTGCGCGTGGACAGAAACAGCAAAGGCGGCGAGTCCGAATGCGACAATCACGCTATGCTGGATTTTCATGCTTTTGTCTCCATGGTCGTGCTGAAAGCGGCGTTGGTGGCGTGTGCTTGGTGCCGAATGGCGCAGTCTATAGATTGTTGTCAAGAACATGACACCCGCGCCAGAGGCGTGTTTTTGGCTTGAAGTCGATGGTTCTCAAAAGTCGTGCCGGCCCTGGTACGGGCACTCAATAGTCGAGGCAGCCCTGCTGCGGGCCGCGCGATTTGATTCACGCCTGTCACGCCTTGTTGCAATTGGGCGCTTGAAACCGGGACTGTCCGGCTTCACCTTCACGCCAGTGCGTAGAAAGCCGCATTGCGCGGCGAATACGAACCAAAGGACCAAACCATGAAAAAGCTCATTGCGGCCGCTGTTCTGGTCATGATGTCGAC